>JAFTEU010000059.1 GCA_017453505.1 Muribaculaceae bacterium | reverse complement strand
CCGCTTTGCCGCCACTCGTCATAGACCTGGCGGAACTGTTCAATTGTCATGTTTGCCATGTGCACGATCGATTTAAAATATCGCGCAAAGTAACCCACAAAATCCCACTACGGCAATACGGGGTTTACCGATGGCTTACAAAACTTCAGTGGCATCTCGCATTCAGGAACTTTTTGAGAAAGTTAAGGAACAATATAAAGATGTTTTCCATAAAGAAGATTCCATTTCACTTGATGACGGTAGTATTGCTTATGCCGTTGCACAGCTACAGCCTTTCTGTATTAAAGAAAGTCAAAGGGATGCAATTGGCGATGCTTTTGAATCTTTCATTGACTATACCACAAAAGGTTCCCAAGGACAATTCTTTACGCCCAGAAATGTTGTAAAACTCATGGTCAATATTGCTCATATCACATACAAAGATAAAATGATAGATCCTGCCTGCGGAACTGGTGGATTCTTAATAGAAGGACTTAAAGCTGAATGGAAGTCTCTTGACAATCAATACGGTGATGAGTGGCCAGAACATGAACTATTTGCTGAAGAACAAAAAATTGCCATTAAAAACATCAGAGGTATCGATAAAGATAGTTTCCTCGGAAAAGTGGCAAAAGCGTATATGGCTTTGATGGATGACGGCAGAGGTGGTATCTTTTGTGAAAATTCTCTCGTAAATACAGAGTCTTGGAGTGTTCTAGCGCAAGAACATATCAGAGATAAAACTTTTGATGTAGTACTCACGAATCCACCATTTGGAAAAAAATTAAAAATAAATGAAGATGGAATACTGTCTCTCTACGATCTCGGTCATAAATGGAAAAAAGACAGGGATGGAAAGTTCGAAAAAACGGACAAACTATTAGATTCTCAACCACCGCAAATTCTGTTCATAGAGAAATGTCTTAACCTTCTACATAACAAGGGTAGAATGTGCTTTGTTTCTCCTGAAAGTATTTTTTGCAATCCTTCTCACAAACACATCGTACAGTTTATCAAGGAGCGAGCAAAGATTTCAGCTATTATATCAATGCCTGAAGAATTGTTCCAGCCATATACTCATGCCAAAACTTGTGTAGTTTACCTTGAAAAGGGTAAAAATTCCCCAGAAGATAAAATCTTCATGGGTATTGCAAAATACTGTGGTCATGATTCGAGAGGCAACGAGACCTCACGGGATGATATTCCAAAAATCCAGGAAAAATATAATCAATTTATTAAGAACGGCCAACTTGATTACGATCACCTAGGTTTTGTCATCACCGAGGGCGAAATAGTCAATAACATTTATGTTCCGAAGTATTATAACCCAGAGATAAGGAAAAGTCTTGATGCTTTATCAAAAACTCATAATGTAATATCTATCAAATCGTTGGAAGATAAAGGCATAATCTCTATATCTACAGGGCATGAAGTATCAAAGGAAAATTATGGTACCGGTCCAATACCATTTGTTCGAACAAGTGACATTGCAAACTGGGAGATAAAACTTGATCCTAAACAGGGCCTGAGTCGTGAAATCTACGAAAGTTATAAACAGAAACAAGACATAAAAACAAATGATATTTTGATGGTCAGGGATGGAACATATTTAGTAGGAACTTGTGCCATCATCACCGACGACGATAGGGAAATAGTATTTCAAAGTCACCTCTACAAGATTAGGATAAAAAAACCTGATGAACTCAATCCTCTATTATTATTAGCTCTGTTATCATGTCCAATTGTGAAAAGTCAAATATTCGCAAAGCGATTTACTCAAGACATCATCGATACATTAGGGGAGAGAATTCATGAGTTGTTACTTCCCATTCCACGTGATAAAAAAGAACAAGAACGCATTGCCAACGAAGTTAGCAGAATAATCGAGCTTAAGAAAAAAGCAAAAGAAATGACCAGAAAAGTTGTTTCAAGCGTTGTTCAAGCAGACGAAAAAGAACATAAATTCATGACTTTAATAGTGGACTAACGTCGAATAAGACTCTTAAAATTAGAATACTGAAAAGAATCTAAATGAACATTCGTAAAAACGTGGAATACACACGAATTTGTTGAAGTGTTGACATTGAATGGCCATAAAATACTATTAATGGTCATAAATGACAAATCATTAATGGTAGATTCATGGGCATTCGTGTAATTCATATTAAAAAGCGACTGAAAAGCGAATCCACATCAATTCATTTTGTCAATCTGCCGAATCAAACTGGCTCTAACTCTGGCAGTATCACTGACTCACCGCGATGATCATTACTGAGGAACATGCAGTAATATATCGGGAGATAGGTGACCCCTTTTTTCATGAATATCTCGCGTTCATTAGAAAAGACTATCGCTCGATCAATGCCATAATCAGGCGTCTCAAGAAACTTGGTGAGAGCACTGTGCTCAGTGTAATCCTTACCCGACTTTATCTCCAGTGGCAGCGCATTCAATCCCTCTTGATCATCTATCAAGAAGTCCACCTCACCCTTCTTTTTGTTGTCATAGTAGTATAGTTTAAAACCATGCGCCGATAGTTCCTGAGCGATGACAGACTCATACACCGTGCCAAGGTTAATGCTCTTGATGTCCTGTAATACAGCATTAACATTCAACCCATAGAGGAGATGGGTCAGCAACCCCACATCATTAAGGTATAACTTCACCAATCGTTTTTGTTCCGACTCGGCAAGAGGATAACGAGGGTTGCTGATAGCGGTTACTTCAAGGGCAACACCTGAATTGGTCAGGTATTCAAACTCGTCGGCATAATCCGAAAAGGTTTTCCCTGTCTTCCCCTCGATGTTTTTATATACGACACGCTTCTTTTTGTTCTCCAGATTGCTCGGGATAAGATCATATATCTTGCGAATCTTCAGTTTGTGCTTTTTGTCATATTGGGAAGCATCAATGCGATAGAGATTGTGAATATCTCGATGGGTTTGCCTTACACGAGCCATATTCCTATCAGACAGATAGTTGTTTATCGCTTCGGGCAAGCCTCCGACAAGCAGGTAATATTGGAACCGTTTCAGCAGCAATTGATGTGTTCTCTCATCCAATGGCTTTTCCTGAAGAAATAATCCCCTTATGTTTTCTATCCATTCCTTACTGATGCCTGTGGCCCATAGAAATTCCTCAAAGTCAAGAGGGTACATTTGCTCAATGGTTACACTCCCAAGTGGAACAGATGGTGTTTCGGACAAAGCAACACCCAACTGGGAACCACTTGCGATAAATCTATACCGTGATTCTTGATTGAGAAATTTCAGCATCGTCATCAGGTGAGGATAACTTTGGATCTCATCCAGAAAAACCAAAGTATCCATCTTATCACCTAAAGGCTCTGAACAATAATTACTCAATCGCATATACAGGTCACTTGTCGTATGGACATCTGCGAACACTTGATCTCCTTCTTTATCTTCCTTGAGATTGATTTCAACAAAATGTGTAAACAGCTTTTTACCAACGTAACGTACAAGGTAAGACTTGCCGATCTGCCTGGCACCATTGACAAGCAGAATCTTATTAGTCTCTTCCATAAGGAAGTGTTCCAAGAATTGAGTGAATTTTCGTTCAAGCATAATCATATCCCTTTTAAAGTCGGCACAAAGTTACATATTTCCATTCATGCAATCAAGAAAAAATCCACTTATTCCATCTTTTTAGCGCGATTTTTACCCACTTATTCCATTTTTTAAGGGCCGAAAACAGCCACTTATTCCATTTCTTACCTTATGCTGCCTTGTCTAATATGTTGTCATGGTTGTTTGAAAAACGAGTGCGGATGCTCTCATCATAATCCTAATAATCCGCCGACAAAAAAGAATGCGAAAGCTCCCTAAACCCTAGACCACTCGCACAATGAGCCCTAAGCTCTAAGCTGCGAGCATCGTTCGCAATCCTGCTTTTTGTCATTGACGTGAGGCGATGGGGTGTTGTACCTTTGCTAAGTAGGGGGGAGAAATGCTTTTAACAGTTCGTTAACAGTTCCGCCCCACCCTATTGCGCGTTGGCTGATTCCACTATCGTTTGGTAATCAGCGGTTTGACTATTTTGACGGATCGAGGCTAGATTTTGCTTTTTGACGGCAATAGCCACCAGCATGTCGATCAAAAGGCCATATCATTACCAATTATTTGCGAGCACTTGCGAGCAACACTTTAAACCTTAGCGGCTTTGCGGCTTAGCGTGATACCCATGAGCGCGGATGCCAACATGAAAAAGTTGTCCCAGTTGTCTAATATGTTGTCACGGTTGTCTGAAAAAAAAGGACTAAGGACTAAAAACTAAAAACTTTTACCTATATTTGCAGCCGAAAAAACGAATTTAATTTTATAACCTGTAAGACATTAACAATTGAATCAAGAAATGAACGAAATCGAAAAATTGCAACCCACGTGCATCTGGCGCAACTTCTATGCGCTGACGCAGGTTCCCCGTCCCTCGGGACACGTTGAGAAAATCCAGCAGTTCCTGCTCGACTTTGCCAAGAAGATCGGCGTTGAGGCCTTCCAGGACCCCGCCGGCAACATCGTGATGCGCAAGCCCGCAACTCCCGGTATGGAGAACCGCAAGTGCATCACCATGCAGGCCCACATGGACATGGTGCCCCAGAAGACACCCGAATCGAAGCACAACTTCGAGACCGATCCCATCGAGCCCTACATCGACGGCGAGTGGATCAAGGCCCGCGGCACCACCCTCGGCGCTGACGACGGTCTGGGCGTGGCAGCCATCATGGCAGTCATGGAGGACAACACCCTCAAGCATGGTCCCATCGAGGGCCTGATCACCAAGGACGAGGAGACCGGCATGTATGGCGCCAACGATCTGCCCAAGGGCCAGATGAAGGGCGACATCCTGTTCAACCTCGACAGCGAGACGTGGGGCAAGTTCGTCATCGGTAGCGCCGGCGGTATCGACGTTACCTGCACCCGCAAGTATAATGAGGTGAAGACCGCCAGCGGCGACACCGCGGTGCGCATCACCCTCAAGGGCCTCAAGGGCGGTCACAGCGGCCTCGAAATCCACGAGGGCCGTGCCAATGCCAACAAGCTGATGGCACGCCTCGTGCAACTGGCCATCGTGGACCACAAGGCCCGCCTGGTGAGCTGGCATGGCGGCAACATGCGCAACGCCATCCCCTTCAAGGCCGAGACCGTCATGGTGCTGCCCGAGGATAACCTCAAGGGGCTGAAGAAGCTCGTCAAGACGATGAAGGCCCAGTTCGAGAGCGAGTTCAAGCTCATCGAGGACAACGTCGATCTGACCCTCAAGGCCATCGACCGTCCCAAGATGAAGATGTCGCTCGACGACCAGACGACCATCCTGCGTGCCCTGTACGCTTGCCACGACGGCGTGGTGCGCTTCATCCCCGCCTATCCCAATGTGGTAGAGACCTCGAGCAACCTCGCCATCATCGACATCGAGGACGGCAAGGCCGCCGTTAAGATTCTCGCCCGCTCGGCCCGTGAGGACATGAAAGACTACATCGTCAAGATGTTGCAGACCTGCTTCCACCTCGCCGACTTCAAGGTAGAGACCGGCGGTGACTACATCGGCTGGGATCCCAACCCCGACAGCGAGGCCCTGCACATGCTGCTCGACCTGTACAAGCAGCTCTTCAACGAGGAGGGCATCGTGCAAGTTGACCACGCCGGCCTGGAGTGCTCCATCATCCTGGGCAAGTACCCGCACATGGACGTGGTGAGCTTCGGTCCCACGCTGCGCAGCCCGCACACCACCATCGAGCGTGCCTACATCCCCGCAGCCGAGCCCTTCTGGAAGTTGCTCGTCAAGGCCCTCGAGGAGGCACCCGTAAAGAAATAAGGAGTAAGAAATACTGTTTTCATAATTAATTACCGCAGGCCGCCGTGAGGCACCCCTGCGGTATCTTTGTTCCGTCCCCACAATCCACAAAATCGATTTTTTAGCATTCTGCTCCCTGTAAGCCACAAAATAAACTTCCGCCTAGAAGCTAAAGCCTGACACTTGAAGCCTATTTTTTGGGTAATAATTACATTATTATAAAAATAATGCTTACCTTTGCACCCTGTAAAAACGACTAATAACTAACTATATCAGTTTTTCAACAAAAATTTATGAGTAAGGAAAAGAAATTCATGACGTGTGACGGTAACCAAGCTGCCGCCCACATCAGTTACATGTTCACTGAGGTAGCCGCAATCTACCCCATTACTCCGTCATCAACGATGGCCGAGCACGTGGACGAGTGGGCCGCCGCTGGCCGCAAGAACATCTTTGGCGAGACCGTCATGGTCCAGGAGATGCAGAGCGAGGGTGGTGCCGCCGGCGCCGTTCACGGTTCGCTGCAGGCTGGTGCCCTGACCACGACCTACACCGCGTCGCAGGGTCTGTTGCTGATGATCCCCAACATGTACAAGATCGCTGGTGAGCTTCTCCCCGGTGTATTCCATGTTTCGGCCCGCACGCTGGCCAGCCACACGCTGTGTATCTTCGGTGACCACCAGGACGTGATGGCAACCCGTCAGACTGGTTTTGCCATGCTCGCCGAGGGCAGTGTTCAGGAGGTGATGGACCTCGCTGGTGTTGCCCACCTGAGCGCCATCAAGGGTCATGTGCCCTTTGTCAACTTCTTTGACGGTTTCCGCACCTCTCACGAGATCCAGAAGGTTGAGGCCATGGATCAGGAAGACCTGCGTCCCCTCATCGACATGGAGGAGCTGGCCAAGTTCCGCAAGGGTGCCATGAATCCTGACAAGCCCGTTACCCGTGGTACCGCCGAGAATCCTGACGTGTTCTTCCAGCACCGCGAGTCGTGCAACGACTACTATACCGCAGTTCCCGCCATCGTCGAGGACTACATGAACAAGATCAGCGAGATCACTGGCCGCAAGTATGGTCTGTTTGACTACTACGGTGCCAAGGATGCCGACCGCGTCATCATCGCCATGGGCAGTGTGACCGAGGCCATCCGCGAGACCATCGACTATCTGACCGAGAAGGGTGAGAAGGTCGGTCTGGTTGCCGTGCACCTGTATCGCCCCTTCAGCGCCAAGCACTTCCTCGCAGCCGTGCCCAGCACTGCCAAGCGCATCGCTGTGCTCGACCGCACCAAGGAGCCCGGCGCTAATGGCGAGCCCCTGTATCTCGACGTGAAGGACTGCTTCTATGGCACCGAGAATGCCCCCGTCATCGTGGGTGGCCGCTATGGCCTCGGCAGCAAGGACACCACGCCCGCCCAGATTCTCGCCGTCTATGAGAACCTGGCCCTGCCGATGCCCAAGAACCAGTTCACCATCGGTATCGAGGACGACGTGACCTTCGCCTCCCTTCCCATGAAGGAAGAGGTGGCTATGGGTGGCGCTGGCATGTTCCAGGCCAAGTTCTACGGTCTGGGTGCCGACGGTACCGTGGGTGCCAACAAGAACAGTGTGAAGATCATCGGTGACAACACCGACAAGCACTGCCAGGCCTACTTCTCCTACGACAGCAAGAAGTCGGGTGGCTTCACCTGCTCTCACCTGCGCTTCGGCGACGAGCCCATCCGCTCGACCTATCTGGTGACCACGCCCAACTTTGTGGCTTGCCACGTTCAGGCCTACCTGCACATGTATGACGTGACCCGCGGTCTGCAGAAGGGTGGCACCTTCCTGCTCAACACCGTCTGGGATGCCGACAAGCTGGCCGAGAACCTGCCCAACAACGTGAAGAAGTACTTCGCCGACAACAATATCAAGGTTTACTACATCAACGCCACCAAGATCGCTCAGGAGATTGGTCTGGGCAACCGCACCAACACCATCCTGCAGAGCGCATTCTTCCGCATCACCGAGGTTATCCCCGTTGACCTGGCTATCGAGCAGATGAAGAAGTTCATCGTCAAGTCTTATGGCCGCAAGGGTGAGGACGTGGTGAACAAGAACTACCTGGCCGTTGACCGTGGTGGTGAGTACACCGAGCTGCCCGTTGATCCCGCTTGGAGCAACCTGACTGTTGAGGCTCCCGCTGCCGACAATGCTCCCGCATTTGTCCACAACGTGGTTCGTCCCATCAACGCCCAGAACGGCGACCTGCTGCCCGTGAGCGCATTCAAGGGCCGCGAGGATGGTACCTGGGATCCCGGTACCGCCGCCTATGAGAAGCGCGGCGTAGGTGCCTTTGTTCCCGTATGGAAGGCCGAGAACTGTATCCAGTGCAACAAGTGCGCACTCGTCTGCCCGCACGCTGCCATCCGTCCCTTCGTCATGGACGAGGCCGAGGCCGCCGCTTCTCCCTTCAAGGAGAGCGACAAGCTCAAGGCTATCGGCAAGGGCTTCGAGGGCATGACCTTCGTACAGGTTGTTGATGTGATGGACTGCTTGGCTTGCGGTAACTGCGCCGACGTTTGTCCGGGCAAGAAGGGCGAGAAGGCTCTCCAGATGGTTCCCATGGAGGGCCATGAGGAGGATCAGAAGCTCTGGGACTATGCCATCAACAATGTCAAGAGCAAACAGCACCTGGTGGACACCAAGTCCAATGTCAAGAACTCACAGTTCGCTCAGCCGCTGTTTGAGTTCTCGGGCGCCTGCTCGGGTTGCGGTGAGACCCCCTACGTGAAGTTGATCAGCCAACTCTTCGGTGACCGTCAGATCGTTGCCAACGCTACCGGTTGCTCGTCCATCTACAGTGCATCGGTTCCCTCGACTCCCTACACCGTCAACGCTAAGGGTCACGGTCCCGCTTGGGCCAACTCACTGTTTGAGGACTTCTGCGAGTTCGGTCTGGGTATGACCATCGCCGACGAGAAGATGCGCAGCCGCGCCAAGGGCTTTGTCAAGGAGGCTATCGACGATGCTACCGTTGCTGCCGACGTTAAGGCTCTGTACAAGGAGTGGCTTGAGAACTTCAACGACGGCGACAAGACCCGCGAGTTGAGCGACAAGATCCTTGAGGCTATCGAGCACAGCGACAATCCCGCCGACATCAAGGTGCGCGAGCTGGGTCAGTATCTCGTGAAGCGTTCGCAGTGGATCATCGGTGGTGACGGTGCCAGCTATGACATCGGCTTCGGTGGTCTGGATCACGTGATTGCCAGCGGCAAGAACGTCAACATCCTCGTGCTTGACACCGAGGTTTACTCCAACACCGGTGGTCAGGCCTCCAAGGCCACCCCGATCGGTGCTATCGCCAAGTTTGCCGCTGCCGGCAAGCGCGTCCGCAAGAAAGACCTGGGTCTGATTGCCAGCACCTATGGTTACGTCTATGCCGCTCAGATCGCAATGGGTGCCAACGATGCCCAGTGCCTGAAGGCCATCCGCGAGGCCGAGGCCTATGACGGTCCTTCGATCATCATCGCCTACGCTCCTTGTATCAACCACGGTATCAAGGCCGGTATGGGCAAGGCACAGGCCGAGGAGAAGGCTGCCGTAGCTTGCGGCTACTGGCACCTGTGGCGCTACAACCCGCAGCTCGAGGCCGAGGGCAAGAATCCCTTCACCCTCGACAGCCCCGCGCCCAACTGGGACGAGTTTGAGAACTTCCTCAAGGGCGAGGTGCGCTACGCATCAGTCTTGAAGCAGTATCCCGACGAGGCAGCCGAGCTGTTTGCCGCCGCCAAGGAGAACGCCCAGTGGCGTTACAACAACTACCGCCGTCTGGCCCGCCAGCAGTGGGGTGTTGATCCCGAGGCGTAATAGACCTGGAGTTTTCTAAATAACAATAATGTGAGGCTGGAACACATGTTTCAGGCCTCACATTATTGTTTCATCGATTTTTTTTGTAAATTTGCAGTGGAATTCATCACTCATGATGGATCAAACCAATAAATGACCTTAAAGATGAGACGTTCACTTTTTATTCTATCAGCATTCCTGCTACTGTCCTTGTCGAGCTGCGGCAACAAGGAGGACAACAACGGCGGTAAACCCAGCACCGAGCAGGCCGCTCAAGAGCAAGCCGCGCCACACATTGTCACCCATGCCGATGCCCAGTATGAGCCCAACAGCTCATTCATCGTCATCTCCAAGAAGGACTTGACGCTCACCGTGTATGCACGTAGCGGCAAGGATACCGTAGCCCTGGCTTCCTATCCCGTGTGCATGGGCAAGAACAAGGGCAACAAGGAGTCTGGCGGCGACATGCGCACGCCCGAGTCGCCCGCAGGACAACCCTTCACCATCTCCAAGATCCAGGATGCGTCCACGTGGACTCACGACTTCGGCGACGGACGCGGCAGCATCCTTGCGTATGGCAACTGGTTCCTGCGCCTGAACACTCCAGGCCACACCGGCATCGGCATCCATGGCAGCACCAACAACGAGAACACCGTGCCGGGCCGCGCCAGTGAGGGTTGCATCCGCCTGCTAGACAAGGACATCATCCAGCTCAAGGAGAACTATGCCCGCATCGACATGCCGGTCATCATCAAGGGCGAGGAAGAGGGATTGCTGCCCTTCGAGACCCGCTGCACTGAATAGAATCACGTGCCGTTCACGACATCGTCACCAAAACTAAAAAATGATTAAACATTTGTTACAAAACTTTGTTTTTTCACATCAAGTTACTAACTTTGTACACTTTATTAATGACTAGAGTATAGAAACGAAACACTTAACTTATTAAATTCATCTATTATGGGATTACTTGACGAACTTCAGAAAAAGCTGGAAGAAGCTGCCCGACAAGCCCAGCAACAGGGCGGTGGCGGACAAACCTCTGGCGGTAACGAGATTCCTAACCCCTGGGACCAGACACCGCAGCAGCCGCAACAACAGACACCGCAGTATCCTCCAGGCTACCAGCAACCGCAACAGCCCCAGATGCCCAACCAGCAGCAGTATCAGCAGCAATACCAGATGATCATGCAGCAGATGCAGCAGCTCGTGCAACAGGCCTATCAACTGGGGTACCAGTATGGCGTGGCCGTGGCTCAGGCAGGCGGTTACCGCGCCGGCCTGATGGATGACCAACAGGAGACAGATAAGTAATTACTCTCTCAACATTTCACTCAAGATTGTATTGCACTACCCAATGTGCAATGCAATCTTGTTGCATGATACCCAAGCATGAATGAATAATGAACACACGATTTGCTATATACATCTAAGTCCTTACTACATCCCTTAAAATCAATGCCTTGCACCGCTATTTCAGATAAACACACATATACATTTCAAGAAAACATTTGTTTTGATGGTATTTTTATGGGTAATTTTGCAAAAAAACAAAACAATATGAAGAAGCTGTTTTTAGTCATATTAATCGGTTTGTTTGTCAGTTGCGTCAAGGTAAACAATGCTCCCCTCGACGAAGAAGATGGCGAACTGCTAGCTTTGCTCGACGAATTGGACAAATGCCAGGCGACGGGGGATCAGGAAAAGTGCTTCAAATTGTATTCGCAGATCGCTGCTGAATATGAAAAGAAGAACTTAACCGAGTTGCAAAAGCAATATCAGCAGAAGATGCTAAGTGAAGCGGAAGCAATCAGCACTAATAATAAGGTATCTGGTCATATACTCATGGCTGAGGCTCTACAGCAATTGGCAACGGCCTATATGGTGGAAGGACAGTTGGACAGTGCTTTGATTGAGGCCCGTGAGGCATATCGGTTGGCGCCAATGGATACATTGGATTTCCGTGCCCAGACACTCCTGTTGCTGGCTCAAATATATTAAATGGCCGAAAACGGAGACAGTGTCCACTTTTACATTACGGAAGCAGAACGTATCTATCCGAAGGTTGCACAAACCGACCTCTATCGCATTACCCATGCCTATGGTCTGGATATGCAGCATAAAAATGGCGACTTGATGACGATTCTTCCTTCCTATATATCTGACTGCGGGATTCATGGACAAGCAGAATTGACCCGCCTCTTGATGCACCAACATAAAGAAGCTAATCAATGGCATGATGCCTATGACGACGCCATTAGCCTAATGGACATTACCGACAGCATTGCAAGGACTGAAACCTCCGAGAACATGGCACGCATCCATGCACTCCAGCATGAGCGACAAATGGAATTCCAGCGAGCCGAAGGCAAGGCACAACAAGCACGGCTCTATGCCATCATCATCGTGGTTCTTTTGCTGTTATTAGCTGCAGCAGTAACAGGATTATTCTACCGCCGCAAGGCTCGCATCGCTCATACGAGAGAGCTGGAAGCCATGCGCCTATCAGAAGCCGCCCAAATCAACGCAAACCTCGTCCGTGAGGAAAATATCAAGCTGCAACGCCTGTACTACGAGCACCTATATGCCATCATTCTGCCTATCCTCAATGCCCATCGTGGCAAGAGCGGGCACATCAACCTTGAGGAGTCATCTTGGGAACTCATTGAGAAAAACACCGATATGGTTCTTCCCGGATTTACTTCCCGCCTGCGACGGCAGCACCCCACACTAACAACCGAAGATGTGCGTTTCTGCTGCCTGCTGATGATGCGGGTACCGAATGTCCTTCTAGCTGACGTTTATGGCATAGCCCCCTCGTCGGTCGCCGTCAGGAAACAACGCATGAAAAAGAAACTTGATAGCGATATTGAGAATCAAACGATAGAAAACTACTTAAATCAATATACAAAATGAGAAGACTATTAATTACAATCATTTGCCTGACGTCGCTATTATTAAACGCAGGCAGTATCTGGGAAGAAGGCTCACAATGGGATGTTAACTACATCTATTATCCTATTGGTGCAGAAGGTAATGATACTGTTACGGTAACCTATCGCCTGCTTCATGCCGATGACATCTACATGGCACTTGAAAAGACCGTCACTTTTAAAGGTGAGGTTGAAAGCGTCCAGGTACAAGGTCTTATCCGCAATGAGGATGATAAGATGATCTATGTGCGACCCGCTTTAGAAGATGGGAGTTTTGGCGAAGAATGTCTGCTCTACGATTTTCGTGAGCCATACGAATATGGCGGCACAGTAAGATATGGAGTAATGGGTGGAGAGGTTAAGGAGGAATTCATTGACTGGCAAGAAGACACCTTGGATTACTACATGATGAACAACGGTGACACGCATTGTTTGCCAGCATGGAAAGGTATCATCTATCAATATGGCTTCATTGAAGGACCTATGGAACTTTTCCTGTTGAATGCAGCTCCAGGAAAAAACCCAAAACCCAAACCCACCAACATCAGCCATGTCATCTTCTCTACAAAGGGAGGACACAAGAAAACGCTAATGTATAGTGAGGAAGACGAGGATGACATCATCATCCCTTACGATGAGATGTTGACTGACGGCACTACTTGGGAATGCTTGGCGGTATCACATGAACAACCTGACCTCAAGAACACTTACACCATTCAGGTCAAGGGAGACACTATCATCGGCGAACGCCGCTGCAAGCAGATTTATTCCTCAAAGAATGATCTCCAGAAGACCATGTTTGAAGAGGGGCGTAAAGTGTACATTGTCAATGAGGATAGTCAGCCTGTGGTTCTGCTTGATTTCAACCTGCAAGATGGTGACCGTCTTGATGATGTGGCAATAGCAAGCGTGTGGGATCAAGAAAACCAGGGCTATCACTATAGAACCATCACCATCGACACTGGAGCTGATTGCCAATCTTACTTTGCAGGTGACACAGCGCCATGGGCCTACGACCTGATTGAAGGCATTGGCGTCAGCAAGGATGAATACCTCAAGCAATGCTTTATCAACGAGGAAAACACCATCTCCTATATGCTGCGCTGCTGGAAAGAAGGCACGCTTGTCTATAAGATGCCGCAAGAGTACGTTCCTTTTGTCCGCGAGGGTATCAAGTGGGTGTATTACTATGACAATCCCATTGTGGGCTTGGGGTATGAGGATGGCTTCATCCCATTCGGTGAGCACTACTATGCATTAGAAATGAAGGGAGACACCGTGATTAACGGCAAAAGCTATAAACCGGTACACCTCTACAGCGGTGAAAGCATTAATGAGATGAACGATACCGTTCCGGTCTATCTGCGTGAAGAGAACAAGGTGGTCTATGGCATCATACCCGACGACAAGAGGTATTATGAGTGTCCAATAGGCATCGGGACAGAAGTGCAAGGCATGGAACTGCTCTCCACAGTACAAACAGGCGTGGAATTCATACTCTATGACTTCAATGATCCTGCCAGCTTCTATGAGTCGTTGGACAATCACATGTTCCTCCATTACGACCATGCCGAGTTGGCCCAGATTGGACGTCATCTGACCCAAAAGCATATCTTTAACCATAAAGTTGATGATGGTGTTATTTTCGGCAATGAGAACATCATTGAAGGAATTGGGTTTGTCGGTGAATCACCAGGAATGCCCCTTAACTACTTCTATGGCATCACTGTGGGAATGAACCAGGTCATCAACCGCTTGAGCCATGTCATTGAGGACGGGGAGATTGTCTATAAGACCAAATGGTATAAAGAGCCCGTGCCAGACGATTACGAGTATGTGCCCTTTGTTCGTGAGGGAGTGAAGTGGGTGTACGCTTATAACAATCCATTCTGGGAAGACATCTTGGATATGCCATTCGGCTTACAATATTACAGTTTTGAGATGAAGGGTGAAGTCCAAATTGGAGATAAAACCTATAAGCCCGTGGTATTGACCCATTATCTGGACAAAGATGGACAAAGCAAGGAGGTCGAGGATTATACCCCCATTTGCCTGCGTGAAGAGAACAAGGTGGTCTATGCCATCCATCCTGACGGCATCCAGCATCCTCAATGTCCTGTGGGTTACGGTTGGCATATCAGTGAGCCCTATGGCGGCCTGCCAATCTATACAACCAGTGAAGAGTTCATTCTCTATGATTTCAACGACCCAATGGCGCTATACTTTAATAATGAATACTTTTGGAGTGAAGTTGATTATGACGGGACTTGGATGATGACCATTGGTGGCGAGAAGCGCAAATGCCATCATTATCAATCCTGGTATAGTGAGGATGACTTTATTATCGAGGGCATTGGTTATGACGGCATGGCGGGATTTCCACTATTCTACTTTGAGACGTTTATTACAGGGTTCCAGGTGGGTTATGGACTAAGCCATGTCATTGAGAACGGTCAGATCGTTTATACCGGACGTTGGTATGATCCGGGTGTGAGAGTCGGCATCGATGAGGTGGTTACTGACAAGGAAAGGTGCCTGATGGACGAGAACTATTACAACCTAATGGGCCAGCCCGTGGGTAAGGTTGTACCAACAGTACCTGGCATCTACATCCACCAGGGCAAGAAAATCGTTGTCAAGTAGAAAGCTAACCATTTATTCACGATTATCCCGTGCCACTATGAGCCGCACGGGATAGTAGTGTATATACCACCAGATATACTTCTATTTTAGGGCTATCCGCCTGTGCGACAGCAGTATTGTTCATCACAGGGCACAAACTGAATATACATTTGTTTTTGGGGTATTTTTTGCGGCACAATGATCCACAAGTGCAAGCCATCGACTGCCCAAAGGACAAACTGTCGTCAGTATTGAGTCTCCCCTTATATGCCCAAGCCAAAATCTCAACAAGAAACTTCTTGAAATAACAATAATAAGCTGACTACTAACCAATTAATCGGGTAGGTCAGGGAGCGAGAGGTTTTCTTTCGCTCCCTTTCCTCCCACACCACCGTACGTGCCGTTCGGCATACGGCGGTTCCGCACTTTACTCATTAAAGGAGTGCCGGCCCTTGTTTCAGATATTCCCGCCACTTGGTCACTACTCGCTTATTTTCGGCTTCCGGCCTATCCTCGGCGAGTTAGCCCTATCGTCATCTGAATCCTCGGCAACTGACCATGACGTGGCAGGATAT
>JAFTEU010000058.1 GCA_017453505.1 Muribaculaceae bacterium | reverse complement strand
GACCAGATTTTGTTTCTTTTTGGCACCTTTTGCCTTATCTTCTTGGACCATAGCTCGCTATGCTCCTGCGAAGTTAAGTCAAAATCTGCTCAAAAATAAATCAAAATCAATGTCAAGCTAATTTATAGAAGCCCCCTTAATTTTATAGAGATCTCAGGTTCAAAATCCCCCGTAGTGGGAAATCATGCTCAATGGATGATGCAATATTTTTTGAAAATTATTATCACCAAATTGACCAAATACTGCAGAAAATGACTAATTTTGCAGAAACTTATTCTAAATCTTATCTTCTGTTATGGCTGAATTAAAAGTATTCTCAGGCACTAACTCTCGTTATGTTGCCTTGAAAATCGCTAAGGAACTGGGAGTTGAACTAGGAAAAGTCAACATCCTACACTTCGCCGACGGGGAATTTGAAGTATGCTATGAGGAACCCGTCCGTGGCGCTGAAGTCTATCTCGTGCAATCCACATTTAACAGCAGTGAAAACCTGATGGAACTCCTGCTCATGATTGATGCCGCCAAGCGTGCATCGGCCCAGACGGTAATTGCCGTTATCCCCTACTTCGGCTGGGCCCGTCAGGACCGCAAGGACAAACCTCGCGTGTCGATTGCCGCCAAGTTGGTTGCCAATCTGTTGATTGCCGCCGGTATCGACCGTCTGATCACAATGGACTTGCATGCCGACCAGATTCAGGGTTTCTTTGATGTGCCAGTTGACCACTTGTACGCTTCTACCATGTTTGTCCCCGATATCGAGTCGCTCAATCTTGAGGACATGGTTATTGCCTCGCCCGACGTGGGTGGTGCCAAGCGCGCCAACTCCTATGCCAAGTACTTCAATGCTCCACTCGTGCTGTGCCACAAGCATCGCTTGCAGGCCAATGTGGTTGAAAGCATGACTATCATTGGCGAGGTTGAGGGCAAAGATGTGATTCTCATCGACGACATGGTGGATACCGCAGGCACAATCTGCAAGGCCGCCACACTGATGAAGGAGCATGGTGCCCGCACCGTGCGTGCCTACATTTCTCACGCCGTGATGAGCGACCCTGCCAGCGAGCGCGTTATGGCTAGTGGCTTGAACGAACTTGTCATCAGCGACAGCATCCCCTTTGACACCGAACGTTGTCCTAAGGTGCGCGTGCTGAGCGTTGATAAGTTGTTTGCAGATACCATTAAGCACGTTAACAGGAAAGAATCAATCAGTGAAGTTTTCCTGTTCAAGTAATTTAATATTATTATAATGAGAATATAACCTTAAGAGGAGAGCCTGAATGGTTCTCCTCTTAATAATTATTGTGAAAATGTTTTTTACATTTGATATAAATAATTAGGAAAAAAGCAGTACCTTTGGGGGCAATTAAAAGACAAACATCAATTTTCCAAAAATACTATTTAACAAGAAGAAGAGACATGGAACCTTTGTTTGAAAAGCTCAAGAGCAACGCGATTGCCAACAGGCAGCGCATCATCCTTCCCGAGAGTACTGAACCCCGCACCATGACAGCAGCCGACCGCATTATTGCCGACGGCATCGCCGACATCGTGCTCATCGGTGAAAAAGCCGAGATCCTTGCCAAGGCTGCCGAGCTAGGTCTGAGCAACATTGACAAGGCCACCGTCGTGAACCCCAACGATGCCGAGGCTGTTGAGAAATATGCACAACTGTTCTATGAGTTGCGCAAGTCTAAAGGTGTGACCATCGAGGACGCACGCAAGAAGGTGCTCGACCCGCTCTATCTGGGTTGCCTCATCATCAAGAATGGTGATGCCGACGGACAGGTCGCAGGTGCGATGAATACCACAGGTAATGTGCTGCGTGCCGCCTTCCAGGTATTGAAGACTGCTCCCGGCATCAGTACGGTGAGCGGCGCGTTCTTGATGCTGTTGCCCGAGGGCTCCCCCTACGGTCACAACGGTGTGATGGTATTTGCCGACTGCGCGGTGGTCCCCGATCCCGATGCCCAGCAGTTGGCTCAGATTGCCGTTAGCGCCGACCGCACTGCACGTGCTCTGGCCGAAATTGACGATCCCAAAATTGCCATGCTGAGTTTCTCGACTAAGGGCAGCGCCAAGCACGAACGCGTCGATAAGGTTGTTGAGGCCACCCGCCTCGCACTTGAGATGAACCCCAACTTGAAGATTGACGGCGAACTGCAAGCCGATGCAGCTATTGTTCCCAGTGTGGGTGCAAGCAAGGCTCCTGGCAGCACCATCGCCGGCCATGCCAATGTGCTCGTGTTCCCCGATCTGGGTGTCGGTAACATTGCCTACAAACTGGTTCAGCGCATTGCTGGTGCCAAGGCTGTGGGGCCCGTTCTGCAAGGTCTTGCCGCTCCCGTCAACGACTTGTCACGCGGCTGCAACGAGGACGACATCTACCGCACCGTCATCCTCACTTGCAACCAGGCGATCAACAAGTAAGACTTTAGGTTAACTCCCCCTAAAGTCATTAAGGCCCTAAAGGCCCCTAAAGACTCTAAAAAACAACAACTAACAACTCAATAAAAAATGAATATCTTAGTATTGAATTGTGGCAGCAGCTCTGCCAAGTATAAACTCATCGAGATCAAGGAGAACAAGACCCTCGCCGAGGGTGGTGTGGAGAAAATCGGCTTGCCCGACGGTTTCATCAAGCTCAAGTTTGACGATGGCAGCAAGATGAACATCGACCTGGGCCTCACCGACCACAAGGGTGCCATCAAGGCCATCCTCGATGCCCTGGTTCATCCCGAATATGGCTGCATCAAGGATCTGAAGGAAATCGACGCCGTGGGTCACCGTGTGGTGCATGGTGGCGAGAAGTTCAGCCGCAGCGTCCTCATCACCGACGAGGTGAAGGACATGATACGCGAGTGCTACGGCATTGCCCCGCTGCACAACCCCGTGAACATGGCTGGTATCGAGGCCATCGAGGCCGTGTTGCCAGGCGTTCCCCAGGTGGGCGTGTTCGACACCGCCTTCCACCAGACGATGCCCAAGTCGGCCTTCATGTATCCCCTGCCCATGGAGTATTACACCGAGGATCACGTGCGCCGCTACGGCTTCCACGGCACGAGCCACCGCTTCGTGACCCAGCGCGTGTGTGAGATGTTGGGTACCACGCCCGCTGGCAAACGCATCATCTGCTGCCACATTGGCAACGGCGCCAGCATCAGCGCTGTCAAGGACGGCAAGAGCATCGACACCACGATGGGCCTCACCCCCACCGAGGGCCTAATGATGGGAACACGCTCGGGTGACGTTGATCCCGGTGCATTGCTCTTCCTCATGGAGAAGTACAACCTCAGCCCCAAGGACATGCTCAACATCATCAACAAGAAGAGCGGCGTGCTCGGCATCACGGGCCTGAGTAGCGACATGCGCGACGTGGTTGACGCTGCTGAGAAGGACAACAACGAGCGCGCCAAGCTGGCCCTCGACATGTACGAGTTGCGCATCCTCAAGTACATCGGCGCATACGCAGCCGAGCTGGGCGGCGTGGACATCATTGCATTCACCGGCGGCGTTGGCGAGAACCAGTACCAGACCCGCAAGCGTGTCTGCCGCCAGCTGGAATATCTGGGCGTGAAGATCGACGAGGAACTCAACGACACCCTGTGGCGTGGCAAGGAAGGCGAAATCAGCCTGCCCGACAGCAAGGTCAAGGTCGTTGTCGTCCTCACCGACGAGGAATACATGATTGCCCGCGACACCGAGGCCATCGTCGAAGGCCGCGAGCCGTAATCCCAACATTTACAGTCAAGAAAGAATCCCTGGGTATCACATTACCTGGGGATTTTTTAATACCGCAGTGGCCATTAACTCTTAATGTGGCAACTATTAAATATCATTAACCGAATGTGTCATTTGCAATAAAGGGCAACAACGGTCGTTCTTTAGAAAGTATTTATCATTGTTTTAACCACTCTAATGTTTTGATTATGAAGAAAATCATTTTAATGGCCGTTGTTATCATGGCTGCGATGTGCTCCACCGCTCAAGAAGTTCAGTTTGGTGTGAAGGGCGGTTTGAATCTGTCAACCGAGTCCAAGTATAAGAACATCAATGGTTATAGTGGCGAAAGTCCCGCATTCAAAGTCGGCTTTCACATTGGCGGCATTGTTAATTGGGCCATTAACGAGCGTTTTGAGATGGAAACCGATTTACTCTATTCGATGCAAGGCTTCAAAGACCGCGTGATCGGCATGACCGAGCAAAGAATGCACAACAAGAATTACACCGTTACCAGTCACTACTTGACTTTGCCCATTGCAGCAAAGGTCAATGTCATTAATGGCCTTTACCTCGAGTGTGGCCCACAATTCGGTTTTCTGCTCTCCAAGAAGGACAGACTCGAAGGTGTTGAAATCGATAATTCGTTTAATTCCAATAACACCAAGAAGTTTGACTTCGGGATCTTGGGCGGCCTGGGATACAAGTTTGAGAACGGACTATTTCTTGATGCACGTTATATTCGCGGTTTTACCGGCACATCTAAGGTCTTTGACGGAGGCAAAAACCGCGTTATTCAACTATCATTAGGATATCTTTTCTAACGCTCAGACGCATTGCGGTGTACTATTGACGGTAGATGCGTTTGTTAGTCCGAAAACAAATAAAATGACAATATGGAGACACAAAATTTTGCGTCTCTACTTTTTTTTGTACCTTTGCACGTTAAAACAATCGATAAGACTATGTTAAAGGACAAGATAGAGGCGCTCAAGGCGCAAATAGCAGACCTCAAGGCCGAGAACGAGGAGGCCCTCGAGGCATTACGCATCAAGTATCTGAGCAAGAAAGGCGAAGTGACTGCACTGTTCAACGAGTTCCGTGAAGTGGCTCCCGAGGAGAAACGCGAACTGGGCCAACGGCTCAATGAGCTCAAGAACCTGGCGACCGAGAAGATCAACGCCCTGCGCGAGGCCACCAAACAGCAGGCCAAAGAGCAGAACAAGATCGACATCACGCGTCCGGCATTCCCGGCAGAATTGGGTACCCGTCATCCCATCTCGGTTGTGCGCAAGCAGATCATCGACATCTTCTCACGCCTGGGCTTCACGATTGCCGACGGCCCCGAGGTAGAGGACGACTGGCACGTGTTCAGCGCGCTGAACTTTGCTGCCGACCATCCTGCCCGCGACATGCAGGACACCTTCTTTATCGAGAAGAATGAACAGGACGTGACCCGCAACATCGTGCTCAGGAGCCATACCAGTTCGGTACAGGTGCGCACGATGGAACGCCAGCAGCCACCCATCCGCATCATCTGCCCGGGCCGTGTTTACCGCAACGAGGCTATCACCGCCCGTGCTCACTGCTTTTTCCACCAGATTGAAGGGCTGTACATTGACAAGAACGTGACCTTCGCCGACCTGAAGCAAGTGCTGCTGCACTTCGCCAAGGAGTTGTTCGGCACCGAGACCGAAATCCGTCTGCGTCCCAGCTACTTCCCGGTCACCGAGCCCAGTGCCGAAATGGACGTCACTTGCATGCTGTGTGGCGGTAAGGGCTGCGGTTTCTGCAAGCACACGGGTTG
>JAFTEU010000057.1 GCA_017453505.1 Muribaculaceae bacterium | reverse complement strand
CTACGAGGCCCGATTCTGTTCGATCTTGCTTTCCCCAGGCCACACGAGGTCTTCGACCTGTGCGCCCTGGGGTTTATGCAATTCAAGGCCGCTGGCCTTGTGCAGGCCTTCGACCTGCTAAATTTTCCCTGGACACTAATAATTGTAATTATTCTGTAACGTGGTTTTTGTCTCGGATTTAATAGGGATTTTTTAATTTTGCAGCGCATACTGTGGGTTAATAACTATAATAAAACGTAGCTTGCACATTTACTATCGTGGAAAAGATGCTTGTTTCCATTGTCATGTGCACCTATAACGGGGCAAAATTTCTGGCCCAGCAGGTGGATTCCCTGTTGAGCCAGACTTACCCTGTTGCCGAGATTATCATCCAGGATGATGGCTCGACCGATGGAACAATGGCCTTGCTTGAGGAGTATGCCGCAACCCATCCCACGATCAAGTTGTTCACTAACGAGGGCGGCCATGGCGTTAACAACAACTTCTTCTCAGCCTTGCGTCGTGCGAGCGGTGAATTGATTGCCATTTGTGACCAGGATGACATTTGGGAACCCTGTAAGATAGAGAAGCAGGTCGCTGCCATCGGTGACAAGCTGTTGTGCACTTGCCGCAGCAAGCCATTTACCGATGATGGCTCCCCGGTGAACTATGACCCACGCACGCCCAACTATGACTTGCCGCGTTTGCTTTACAGCTCCATCCCGGGTCATACCATGCTCATCAACCGTAACTTGCTCGATTTGATTCCCGATCAGGCTGTGGTGGGAAAACTCTACTATGACGTGTTCCTCTCGCTGGCTGCCGCCGCCAACGGCAGCATCGTGCTGGTTGACGAGGTGCTCGTCCACCAGCGCCGATACGATGGCGCAGCTACATTCTATCATGTCGATCGTCACAGCAAGCCCTCGATGGGTAATGGGTTATACACTTTGATCTGGTCATTGAGGCATTACCGTGAAATCAGGCCTTATCTGCATGACTATTTCCAGCGGCGCTACTTGCTGTTGAGGGGCATACACGCCCAGGGGGAAACCTATGAAGACGTGACCACCATGGCAGCCCTCGAGGGGCGACGGGGGTTAGTGAACCTGCTGCACCTGTGCCTCTACCACATCAAGTACCGCCATCATCTGTTCTATACCGAGGGTCATGGATTGGTCAACTATCTGCGTTCAGCCCTCTACTGCATCATGCAGGTCTATTTCTACCGTCACCTCTTGCCCAAATAATTGATGGAAACAGAACCTTGATTTATCATGAGATTACAGTGCTCCACAATAATGCCTTATTGTGATTTTGCCCCGTAATCCGGTTTTGATCAATGTCAAGAAAAGATAATCACCACTTTCAAGCCATGTAATGTTCACTGTGTGGCTATTTTGTGTTATCTTTGCAGCCAGATTTGGTGTCTGGGGCTTCGGCCCTGGGTGAAAAGGGAACACGGGTGAGAATCCCGGACAGACGGTGCTGCTGTGTGCCCCCATTGTCATAACCCGCTCTTGGTCACTGCGCATGATCCCGATAACAAGGGATGGCGTGGGAAGGTCAAGAGATTGGAAAAGGGTAGGGGCGAGTCAGAAGACCTGCCAAGTCGCTAACATAGAAACCCGGATCAATGCGTAAAACGTTAGTAATAGCACTTTTTGCCCTCGTTGGTGTCCTGTGCGCTCATGCCCAGGAGGGTGTCCTTGCACACCAGGCCGACTCGGTGATGGCCACCGTGGGTCACGGCCGCCTCGACTCGATGCAGTATATACAGAACGTGATCATCTATGGCCGCCGACCCTATGAGGACGTGATTCCTGCACAAGAACTCACTGGCAAGCAACTTGAGGGACTGAACAGCCACTCGGTCGCCGATGCCGTGCGTTATTTCGCCGGCGTGCAGCTCAAGGACTACGGCGGTGTCGGGGGACTCAAGACGGTCGACATCCGCTCGATGGGAACCAATCACATGGGGGTCTTCTATGACGGTATCCAGATTGGCAATGCCCAGAATGGTCAGGTCGACTTGGGAAAATTCTCGCTCGATAACATCGAGGCCATTTCGCTCTATAACGGTCAACGCAGCAATATCTTCCAGAGTGCCAAGGATTATGGCTCGGCTGGTACCATCTACCTGCGCACCCGCCGCCCCAAGTTCAAGGACGGCAAGCGTGACAACCTCAATGTGTCGTTCAAGACTGGCTCCTTCGGCCTGGTCAATCCCAGCATCCGCTGGGAACACAAGCTCAGTCGTGCGGTCAGTTTGTCGTTTAACAGCGAGTTCACCTATGCCACGGGCAAGTACCGCTTCCGCTACATGCGCCATTACAGTGATGGTACCCTGGCTTGGGACACCACTGCCGTCCGACAGAATGGCGAGGTGCGTTCCTACCGCTTGGAGGGTGCGCTCTTCGGCGTGATGTCCAGCGGCAAGTGGCACGCCAAGGCCTACTGGTATGACAGCCGCAAGGGCATTCCCGGTGCCATCGTGAATAATGTGTGGAAACATGCCCAGCGGCAGTGGGACAGCAATTTCTTCCTGCAGGGCGCTTACCAGCGCAAGTTCACCGACCGCTACGAGATGATGTTCAATGCCAAGTATTCGCGTGACTACCTGCACTACCTCAACCCCGACACCACGTTGATGTACATCGACAACAAGTTCTGGCAAGACGAGATATACCTCTCCACGGCCAACAAGTACACCATCCTCACCGATTGGGATGTCAACCTCTCGGTCGATTACCAGTGGAACAGCCTCGACGCGACATTGACAGGATTCGGCTATCCCATCCGCCACACGGTACTCACCGCACTGGCTACAGCATGGACTTGGCACGGCTTCAAGGCGCAGGGTAGCTTGCTCTACACGATGGTCAACGACCGCTCGTCGGCACGTTTCAATGGCCAGGTGGTGGGTAAGATGAGCAAGTATATGAATAAGGTGACGCCAGCCGTCTTCCTCAGTTGGCAGCCCTGGCACGAGCGGGAGTTTAACCTGCGTGCCTATTATAAGCGCATCTTCCGCATGCCCACATTCAATGACCTCTACTACACCGACATGGGCAATATCACACTCGACCCCGAGTATGCAACCCAGTACAACGTGGGCTTCCTCTATCGACTCTTGACCGACCATGGCCTGCTCGCTGGCGTGAAGCTCAGCGCCGATGCCTACTACAATTACATCACCGACAAGATCATCGCCGTCCCCAAGGGAACCGGCCAGAACCGCTGGATGATGATGAACGTCGGTATCGTTAAGATCCGTGGCATCGACGTGAGCGCCCGCACCACGCTGCGCCTGCCCGCCGATGTCATTCTGGACATCAACTTGAGTTATACCTATCAGAAGGCTCAGGACTACACCAACCCCGATGACAACGGCGATGGCGGCACCTACAAGGGGCAGCTGGCCTACATCCCCTGGCACAGCGGCTCGGTGGTCGGACACCTCAACTGGCGGGACTTCGACCTGAATTACAGCTTTATCTACGTCGGCGAGCGCTATCACACCAGCGCCAACACCCGCGAGAACCACGAGCAGCCCTGGTACACCCACGACCTCTCGGCAGGTTATCTCTTCCACTTGGGAAAGACGACATTAAAAGTCTCGGGCGAAGTCAACAACCTCTTCAACCAGTACTATGACGTCATCCTCAACTATCCCATGCCCGGCCGCAACTACAAACTCATCCTCAAATTTGACATCTAAATGAACACATTAAGTAAATACTGGGACACGGGGACGGTTCTTTTGTCCCATTTTATTCATTTTTGGGACAAAAGAACCGTCCCTGTGTCCCTGCTGGTCGCCTTGATGGCACTAGCGGGCTGCCGCGAGGAGGTGACCATCTTCTTGCCCGAGCACGTGTCGGTGGCCCAGCCCGAGTTTATCGACATCGAGGGCTTCTATCTGCTGTGCGAGGGCAATATGGGATGGAATAAGGCCACGCTCGACTACTATGACTATGCCCAGGGCGAATACATCCGCAACATCTTCTCCTATGCCAACCCCACGGTGCCAAAGGAGATGGGCGACGTGGGCAATGACATCGGCATCTATGGCAGCAACATGTATTGCGTCATCAACTGCTCCAACAAGATTGACGTGCTCGACAAGTACACCTGCCAGAAGAAGGCCCAGATCAACATCCCCAACTGCCGCTTCATCCGTTTCTATGGCGGCTATGCCTATGTGACTAGTTATGCAGGCCCTGTCCAGATCAATCCCAACTACGAGCAGCGTGGCTATGTCGCCAAGATAGACACCGTGACAATGCAGGTCGTGGATACCTGCATCGTCGGCTTCCAGCCCGATGAACTTGAGATTGTCGAGGGCAAGATCTATGTCGCCAACTCAGGCGGATACATGGTGCCTAACTACGAGAACACCCTCTCGGTTATCGACGTGGCAACCTTCAAGGAGGAGCGCCGTGTCCCCATCGCCATCAACCTGTCCTGGGTCAAGGGTGACCGTCATGGCATGCTATGGGTAGCCTCCCGGGGTGACTACTATACCAGGCAGAGCAAGATCTATGCCTACGACACGCGCAAGCAGCAGCTCGTCGACAGCATCGACTGCCGCGTGAGCAACATGTGGCTCGATGGCGACTCGCTCTACGTGGTGAGTACCGAGTGGAGTTATGTCTCGATGAGCAATGCCTTCTCCTATGCCATCATCAACACCCAGACGAGGCAGAAGGTGTGCGACAACTTCATCACCGATGGTTCCGACAAGGAAATAGTCATCCCCTATGCCGTCGCGGTCAACCCCATCACCCATGACATCTATGTTACCGATGCCAAGGATTATGTCTCGCCGGGCCGACTCTTCTGCTTCGACCGTTATGGCAACAAGAAGTGGGATGTCCGCACTGGCGATATCCCGGCTCATTTTGCCTTCCTTGGCAACAATATCAACGAGAGATAATTGTTATTAATAGTTATATTCAAGCGATGAAACGAACTGGAATTATGATAGTGGCAGTGCTGGCGATAACGACGGCACTCAGCGTGTGGGCCAACCACCCGTGGCTCACACGGGTCTATGAATATCGCCCTGCGCCAGGGCAGTTTATCAACACTTTGCCTGTGTGCAGGGTAGGGGAACCCGTGGATAGTGTGCTGGCACGCTGTCAGGCAAGCATCTGTGGGCATATCGACACGACGACCACCACCTTCCATGGACAGACCATCACCCGCATCGACACCGTCTGGGCCGAGAGCATGATATCTCTGGGTGGCTATGGCGGCTATGTCATCGTCGGCTTTGATCATCCGGTGGTCAATATGCACACTTGGGACTTCGAGATTCAGGGTAATGCCTTCGTCAGCAACCGCGAGTCACGTGGCGGCAGCAGTGAACCTGGTATCGTCATGGTGGGTGTGGACGTGAATGGCAACGGCATCCCCGACGAGGGCGACAGCTGGTATGAACTTGCCGGCAGCGAGTATAACCACCCTAAGACCCAGCATGGCTACACCATCACCTACTATCGTCCCGACGAGGGCAAGCAACCCACACCCAGCCGCATCGACCCCTCGTTGAACGATACGACCTACATCCGCTGGACCAGCAACGATGTCAACCCCGACAGCGTCGGTGGTTACATGAGCCGCAACACTTTCCACAGCCAGCCCTACTGGCCCCTGTGGCTGCAGGATGAAGAGATCCTGACCTTTACAGGCACTAAACTCCGTGGCAATGCCATCGACCTTGGGGGCAACGATGGCAATTCCTACTATGTGCAGTATTTCTTTGACTGGGGCTATGTCGATAATCTGCCCAACAATCCTGCACGCACTCCGCAAGAGGACGGCATCTATAATCCTGGCTTCAAGATCGATTGGGCCGTTGATGACCAGGGCAGGCATGTCAATCTGACCCACATTGACTTTATCAAGATTTACAATGCCATGAACCAGTATTGCGGTTGGACCGGGGAGACTTCTACCGAGGTCGCCGCGGGAATCGACTATCATCCCGATGCCGTGGTGCCTCAGCAGACGCAGGGTGATGTCAATCGCGACGGCGAGGTGAACATCAGTGACGTGAATGCCGCCATCGACCACATCCTCAAGGGTACCGCCGATGTCGCTGCCGATGTCAACCGCGACGGTGAGGTGAGTGTCAGCGACGTGAACGCCCTCATCGACATCATTGTGCAATAATCTCCTCGAGACCAACAGAATACCAAGAGGATGTGGCCGGATTTCTTCACGATCAATCACTATCAGTCGATTTTATCGTAAAGAAAATTTCGTGTTCTTGTGGAAAATGGTTATCTTTGCAACTCGAAAATCATTAGTTGAATCGTTTTTTTACTCGTCTTTTGAATGTGAACTTTTTATTAACATATTAATTTTTAGTTTATTATGAAGAAATTCTTTACACTTTTTGCTGTTGCCGCTATGGCATTTGCCGCACAGGCTGGTGAACTGACCGTTTGTGAGGGTCTGTATTATTCTAATACTAACCCCATCTGTGGACTGTATGCCGACACTCAGGGTGCCATGACTCAGTCGATTTATCCGGCCGACATGCTTGCCGAGATGGCTGGTAACAAGATCACATCAGTCAAGTTCTACACGCTGGAGCACTACTATGAAGTTAATGGTCAGCAGAGCTATGATGAAACCGACTATATCAACTTTGAGGGTGCAACCTTCCAGCTCTCTCTCCTTGAGGTTGACCAGGCTGGTTATACCGAGGTTGTTGCTGTAACGGGTGCTACCGCTGTGGCCACCTGTGTGCCCGAGTATGGTGATGTTGAGGTGGAATTCATTCTGGATGAGCCCTTTGAGTACAATGGCAAGAACCTGCTTGTTCAGGTAGAGTGCATTGAGACTTCTGGTGACTGGGGTCAGACCTATTTCTTTGGTGATGGATTTGATGAGAGCTATGTTAGCTATTACATGATCCCCGGTGCCGCTGAAGATGGTGGTGATGCTATGGATATCTCTGGCTACATCCCCATGGCTACCTTCATGTATGAGGCTGGCGATCCCACCGCAGTTAGCGAGATCAACAGCGACAAGGCTGTTGCCGGCGTTCGTTACTACAACATGGCTGGTCAGGAGATGCAGCAGGCCAATGGTCTGACCATCGTCGTTACCACCTACACCGATGGTACCACCAGCGCTGTTAAGGTAATGAAATAATCCTCCGACAAGAAAAACCTA
Source organism: Muribaculaceae bacterium (assembly GCA_017453505.1). Classification (GTDB taxonomy): domain Bacteria; phylum Bacteroidota; class Bacteroidia; order Bacteroidales; family Muribaculaceae; genus Sodaliphilus. The sequence goes on along the minus strand of JAFTEU010000057.1, from coordinate 6,502 downwards.
TTATAATTAGAGCCCCCTTAAGAAGTAGAGGCGCGGATTTTTTCTGCGTCTCTACTTTTTTTGTAACATTTTTTTGATTAGTTAAGAAAAATGATGTAACTTTGCCCCAAAGTTATAAAACATATTTACTCACTTTTAAGATCGAACCTTTTTTATTTATTAACTTTATATTTACAGTTTATTATGAAAAAATTCTTTACACTTATTGCTGTTGCAGCTATGGCCTTTGGTTCACAGGCCGCAACTTTGGATGTTTGCATGGGTGCGAACTTGGCATCTGCTCTTCCCGTCTATGGTCTTTGGGCTGACACTGAGAACACCCTGGGTCAGATGATTTATCCCGCCGACATGCTTACCGACATGGCTGGCAGCGATATCACTGGCGTTCAGTTCTACACCTCTGTTAATGGTTACGAGGCTCTTGGCTTGGAGCCTGAGAATGATGACTATGACTACATCCGTTTCTCGGGTGCTACCATTCAGCTGTCGCTCAAGGTCGTTGATCAGCTCGGCTTCACCGAGGAGGTTGCCGTGGTTGGCGCAACTCCCGTTGCCACCACTTCTCCCGAGTATGGTGACAGGTATATTACTTTCATGCTCGACGAGCCTTTCCACTATGAGGGTGGTAACCTGCTCGTTGAGTGCAAGGTGATTGAGGCTGGTACCTATGGCACCTGCTATTACTGGGTTGAGGCCGTTGAGGATTACAATCCTGGCTACTATGAGTATGAGGGCTATAGCGGAACCGTTGGTTATGCACTTGGCTACCTGCCCGCAGCAACCTTCACCTATGAGGCTGGTGAGACTCCCGTTGATCCCGATGATCCCCACATGACTGGCAAGTGGATCGTGATGTTCGACAAGAACGGTGAGGAGCACTGGTACAACATGTATCAGGATCCCAACGGTGAGGAGAACTACAGCGTCATGCTGACCCTGCACCACAATCCTTGGGCCGTTGATGTTCCCTTCTGCTTCTTTATTGACGGCGTGGCTTACGGTGCCGAGAGCGACATGTACCTGCCCGCTATGGGTGATGCCGATCACACCATCCTGAACCCCGTCTTCGAGGGCAACAACATGTTCTATGTTCCCGCTGCCTACACCTACACCTTCGGCCTCCAGTTCATGGATGGCGAGGTTTACCTGCTGGTAGCTCAGGGTACGATGGTTGGCGTTAACGAGCTCAACAGCGACAAGGCCGTTGCTGGCGTTCGCTACTTCAACATGGCTGGTCAGGAGATGCAGCAGGCCCAGGGGCTGACCATCGTCGTTACCACCTACACCGATGGTACCACCAGCGCCGCTAAGGTTGTGAAGTAATCATTCTCACAGGATAATTTCCTGCAATTCTAGGAAGGCGGTCCCTCAATCAGGGTCCGCCTTCTTTAGCTTCGCTCGGCATCAGGAGTGCTTCATTTTCCTGTCTCTGCTTTTCAGCAACTTCCATATCAAGGATGCCACATTGCGGGGAATAACCTGTCAATTTTGGTGAATAATGTACTTTTATTCACTCATTTTTTTGCTGAGTTATTTCATTTGCTTAACTTTGCGGGTGCAAAGGGGGGGGAAAGCCCCGTTTGCCCTAAATGCTAATGACCAACGTATTATTAACAATCAATATCAACTTAAACTTGTGATTTTTTTTATGAAAAAAATTTTCGCACTTTTAGCTGCTACCATGATGCTCTCTGCATCAGCTGGTAATGTTACCGTTTTTGATGGCACCGCCGTTAGCAGTGAAATTCCCGTTAGCTCCAGGTTCATGGATTGGTCGGTTTACACCCACCAGGTAATCTATCCCGCTGCTGAACTTACCGCTCTCCAGGGACAGAGCGTAACCGCCATCAAGTACTATGTTGCTAATGCCGAGGGTTGCACCTTGAATGGCGGTAATGTTTCTCTGTACATTGGTACTACCGACCAGGCTATGTTTGTCGCTGATTACAGTGGCTATACTTCATTTATTGAGGGTGGACTCACCAAGGTGGCTGCCATGGCGATGACTACTGGTGTCAACGAGATTGAATTCGTTCTTACTGAGCCTTGGGCTTACAATGGCGGTAATATCCTGATTCAGACTGTTATTGATGCAGATGGTAGCGTCTATGGCTCTAATGGTACCGATTTCCTTGGTAAAGAGGTTGAAGGTGCAGCTGCTGCTGGTAAGTCGATGATTCGCGCCTACGACTTCGGCCCCAAGACCTCCTTCGTCTTTGATGGTGGCGACACCCCCGAGCCCCAGGTTCTGCGTGGCGACGTGGACGAGGACGGCAAGGTCAACATTGATGATGTGACTGCATTGATCGACTGCCTGCTCAGTGGCGCTCAGGCTTCGGCAGGTGCCGACTGTGACTTGAACAACATTGTCAACATCGACGATGTGACCTCCCTGATCGACTTCCTGCTCTCAGGCGTTTGGAAGGATTAATGGGTCTCATTGACGATTTTTCTGAATGAACTGCAGGTTCCTGGCCATCTGTCAGGAATCTGCTTTTTTGGGGGGCACTACTCGCTCCTCGCTCCTCCCTCCTCACTCCTCCCTCCTCGCTCCTCTCTCCTCCCTCCTCCTCAAGTTCCTAAAGTGGCAAGGCCACTTTAGGAACTTGAATTATTGAGATTTTTTTGTTTTTTTTCTTCTTTAAACCTAACTTTGCAGACGGTTAAATAATTGTTTCTTGTCCCTTATGAATAGATTTTTTACATTGCTCATGGTAATGGTGGCACTTCTGCCATCAGCTCAGACGCTGGACTTGTATGACGGCAAGGCCTATGATTTCTTTGTGCCCATCAATAGCCAGTGGTATGACGTGGTTGGGGCTCAGTCACAGGCCATCTATCCTGCCCAGGACCTTGTGCCCTTGATGGGCAAGGAGATCACCTCGATGACCTTCTATACCGACCAGAATGGCTGTAATATGAATGGTGGACTGCTTGAAATCTATCTGGGCGAACCAGAGGGCGATCTCGAGGACGATTTCATTACCGAGGGTCTCACTCTGGTAGGCGGTGCGACCATGGTCAGGTCTGCAAGGACTGACTCGGCGATGGTCACCTTGACGTTTGACACCCCTTATGCTTACCAGGGTGGTAATCTTCTGCTCTCGACCGTCGTTGCCGGTGCCGGTACCTTTGGGTTAACCTATTTCATGGGTGTATCGACCACTTATAATTCCTGTATCGCGACTGGCTACAATCGACTCGTTCACCACCAGTTCTTGCCGCACACCACATTTGCCTATCGGGATGCCCAGCCCGCAGGAGTGCGTGGCGATGTGGATGGTGATGGACGGGTCAATGTCGATGACCTGACTGCCTTGATCGACTTGATGCTCTCTAGTGCGACATCTCAGGCGGCCCCAGGTGCCGATTGCGACGGGAATGGCACGGTCAACATTGATGACTTGACGGCCCTGATTGATTATTTGCTCGTTGGTGTGTGGCCTGCCCGTTGATGCCTCTAAACCATTAGTTTATAAATTTTTATAACCGGTATTTTTAGAAAAGTTTTCCAAAATATTTTTTAATTCGCTGAATTTCAGTGCATTAAATTTTGAATTATTCCAAAAAGTTTTCCAAAACAAAATTTTTTGAAAATTTTTCAGCGAAACTGTTTGCCGTTTCGTCGGGCTGTATTACCTTTGCAATCCCAAACCGGAATGCTCCGGTTTTTTATCGATAGCAATACTAATAAACCTAACTTTTTGGCAACCAGAATATGATCCAGACTGTACTTAAACGTGATGGCCGTGTCGTCGGCTATAATGAGGAAAAAATCAAGGCAGCTATTCGCAAGGCGATGCTTGCAACCGATGCCGGCGAGGACGAGAGCCTCATCCAGCGCATTGCCGACCGCATCGGCACGCGTGGCCGCAGCCAGATGAGTGTCGAGGATATCCAGGACCAGGTGGAACTGGAACTGATGAAGAGCCCTCGCAAGGAAGTGGCTCGCTGCTACATTAATTATCGACAGAAGCGCAGTGTCGCCCGCAAGGCCAAGACCCGTGACCTCTTTCTGGAAATCATCAATGCCAAGAACAACGATGTCACCCGCGAGAACGCCAACATGAATGCCGACACGCCTGCCGGCATGATGATGAAGTTCGCCAGCGAGACGACAAAGCCCTTCGTCGATGACTACCTCTTGAGCGAGGAGGCACGTGAGGCCGTCCGTGGCAACTATCTGCACATCCACGACAAGGACTATTATCCCACCAAGAGTCTCACCTGTGTCCAGCATCCGCTCGACAAGGTGCTCAAGCAGGGCTACATGGCAGGTCATGGTGAGTCGCGCCCTGCCAAGCGCATCGAGACGGCGGGTGTCATTGCCTGCATCACGATGGAGACCGCCCAGAACGAGATGCATGGTGGCCAGGCCATTCCCGCCTTTGACTTCTACCTGGCACCCTACGTGCGCCGCTCGTTCATCGAGGAAGTCAAGAACCTCGAGGCTCTCATGGGACAGGACTATAGCCGCCTGTACGATGTCAAGCTGGACGACTACATTGAGCGGGACCTCGACTTCCTGCAGGGCGATGACCGCATCCTGCAACATGCCATCAACAAGACTGTGCGCCGCGTTCATCAGGCAATGGAGGCCTTTATCCACAACATGAACACCATCCACTCGCGCGGTGGCAACCAGGTGGTGTTCAGCTCCATCAACTACGGCACCGACACCAGTGCCGAGGGACGTTGCATCATCCGTGAGCTGTTGAACTCGACCTATGAGGGCGTGGGCAATGGTTCGACCGCAATCTTCCCCATCCAGATCTGGAAGAAGAAAACGGGCGTGAGCTACAAGCCCGGCGATCCCAACTATGATCTCTATCAGTTGGCCTGCAAGGTGACGGCACGCCGTTTCTTCCCCAACTTCGTCAACCTGGATGCCACCTACAACCAGCACGAGTTGTGGCGAGCCGACGATCCCAAGCGTTACCAGCATGAGGTGGCAACCATGGGATGCCGCACCCGCGTCTTCGAGAACCGCTTCGGCGAGAAGACGTCCATCGGCCGTGGCAACCTCTCGTTCTCGACCATCAACATTGTGCGTCTCGCTATCGAGTGCATGGATGTCAAGGACGAGCAGGAGCGCATCGACCGCTTCTTCGCCAAGTTAGACAATATGTTGGAAATCACTGCACGTCAGCTCGATGACCGTTTCCAGTACCAGAAGACAGCCATGGCCAAGCAGTTCCCCCTGCTCATGTCGCAGCTCTGGAACGGCGCCAGCCAGCTCGGCCCCGATGACAAGGTGGAGGGCGTTATCAATCAGGGAACGCTGGGAATCGGCTTCATCGGCCTGGCTGAGTGCCTGATTGCACTCGTCGGACACCATCATGGCGAGAGTGACAAGGCCCAGCAGCTGGGTGTCAGGATTGTGACCTACATGCGTGACCGTGTGAATGAGTTCAGCGAGCGCTACCAGCACAACTACAGCGTCCTGGCAACGCCAGCCGAGGGCCTCAGCGGCAAATTCACTCGCCGCGACCGCAAGGACTTCGGCGAAATCCCCGGTGTGACCGACAAGATCTATTACACCAACAGTAACCACGTCCCCGTCTATTACAAGTGCTCGCCCAAGCACAAGGCCGAGGTCGAGGCTCCCTATCACGAGCTGACGCGCGGCGGCCACATCTTCTACGTCGAGATTGATGGTGATGCCACCCACAACCCCGAGGCCATTGCCAATGTCGTTGACCTCATGGACAAGTACAACATGGGCTACTGCTCGGTCAATCACAACCGCAACCGCTGCATGGACTGCGGCTATGAGGATGCCACCGAGGATCTCCACGAGTGTCCCGAGTGCCACAGCCACAACATCGACCGCCTGCAGCGCATCACCGGCTACCTCGTCGGCACCACCGACCGCTGGAACAGCGGCAAACTCGCCGAGCTCAAGGACCGCGTCGTCCACAAGTGATGTTGTCGTGATGTTGTCGTGATGTTGGTGTATTGCAAGGCTCCGCCTTGCACGGTAAAAATGCTACGAGTACTGCACATCGTCGAGGGCACCAGTGTCGACGGACCGGGCCTGCGCACGTCAATCTATTTGGCGGGCTGCGATCACCATTGCCCCGGCTGTCACAATCCCGCCTCGTGGGATCCCCAGGGTGGGGAAGAGCGCACCCTCGACGAGCTGATGCAGGTCATCGCCTATAACGAAGCCCCCGTCACCCTCTCCGGCGGTGACCCCCTGCAACAGCCCGACGGCACCCGTGCCCTCATCCACCGCATCAAGGCAGAGCTGGGCTACAACGTCTGGTGTTACACCGGCTACACTTGGGAAGAAATCGAACAAGACCCCATCTTGCTCGATGTCGTCCGCGAGCTCGATGTCCTCGTCGACAGCCCCTTCATCCAGCAGGAGCGCGACATCTCATTGCGTTTCCGCGGCAGCCGCAACCAGCGCCTCATCGACATCCAGGCCACCCTCTCTACCGGCCACCTCACCCCCTGGCAATAAAATAAACGACCTCACTCGTCAATGTCGATGTAT
>JAFTEU010000056.1 GCA_017453505.1 Muribaculaceae bacterium | reverse complement strand
TGGCAGATGCCAGTGCCATCGACTTCTTCTACCTGCCACAACTGGGCAGCGCTGCCGTCAGGCCCATGGAAGTCATCAACATGGGCAAGTCATTGGTGCTGTCGGTCAGGCCCACTCCGCTTAGCTACCCGCTCAATGCGGCTCTCAAGCGAGGCTTTGACATCTTGTTTTCTTCGGTGGTGCTGTTGCTGTCGCCCATCGTACTGATTCCTGTAGCTATCGGAGTCAAGCTCAGCAGCAAAGGCCCAGTTTTCTTTAAGCAAGAACGAACGGGCTATCGCGGCAAGAGCTTCTACTGCTACAAGTTCCGTTCGATGCGGCTCAATGCCGAGAGCGACTCACTGCAGGCCACTTCGGGCGACCCACGAAAGACCAAATTCGGTGAGTTCCTGCGCAAGTCAAGCATCGACGAGTTGCCCCAATTCTACAACGTGTGGAAAGGCGACATGTCTATCGTTGGGCCAAGGCCGCACATGCTGGCTCACACCGAGATGTATAGCAAGATTATCGACAAGTACATGATGCGCCACACCGTCAAGCCCGGCATCACAGGATGGGCACAAGTGCGTGGCTTTCGTGGCCCCACGCCTGAGGTGTGGATGATGGAGAAACGCGTGGAGTATGATGTGTGGTATGCCGAGAACTGGAATTTCATGCTCGACTTGAAAATCATTTTTCTGACCATCATCAACGTGTTCAGGGGCGACAAGAATGCGCTCTAGCTTTTCATCGACACAAGTGCGGCATAGACAGGCGGCAAGAAGCTAAACTTAATTTGCCGATGTGGTTTTTCTGTTGTAATTTTGCATCGTTTTTGTTAAGCATACTTTAGTCAAGCAAAAAAATCATATGTTTGAAAATCTATCTGAGAAACTTGAACGCTCGTTCAAGGTACTGAAAGGACAAGGTAAGATTACCGAAATCAATGTGGCCGAAACTCTCAAGGAGGTGCGCCGCGCACTACTTGACGCCGATGTCAACTTCAAGGTGGCCAAGCAGTTTACCGACACTGTCAAGGCCAAAGCCTTGGGACAAAATGTGATTAATTCGGTTAGCCCCAGCCAGCTCATGGTCAAGATTGTGCACGACGAGCTCACGCAGCTTATGGGTGGCGAGCAGGCACCATTCAACGTAACCGGCACCCCGGGCATCATCCTGATGTCAGGATTGCAAGGTTCGGGAAAGACCACATTCTCGGGCAAGCTGGCCAATAAGCTGAAGAAAGAAGGCAAGAACCCCCTGCTGGTTGCCTGCGATGTCTACCGACCCGCAGCTATCGAGCAACTCAAGGTGCTGGGTGATCAAATACAAGTACCCGTCTACTCTGAACCCGAGAGCAAGAATCCGGTGCAGATAGCGCTAAATGCTATCGCCGAAGCCAAACGCACCGGTCGCGACATTGTCATTGTCGACACCGCCGGCCGCCTGGCCATCGATGAGCAGATGATGCAGGAGATTACTGCCATCAAGCAGGCCATCGACCCCAACGAGACCCTCTTTGTGGTTGACTCTATGACTGGACAAGATGCCGTCAACACGGCCAAGGAGTTTAACGACCGCCTCGATTTTGACGGTGTGGTGCTCACCAAACTTGATGGCGACACACGCGGTGGCGCGGCGTTGTCCATTCGCTCGGTGGTCAACAAGCCCATCAAGTGGGTGGGCACGGGTGAGAAGATGGAGGCTATCGACCCATTCCGTCCCGCTGGTATGGCCGATCGCATTTTGGGCATGGGCGACATCGTCTCGTTTGTCGACCGCATGCAGCAGCAATATGACGAAGAAGAGGCCAAGAAGCTGCAGAAGAAGATTGCCAAGAACCAGTTTGACTTCAACGATTTCCTGCACCAGATAGGCCAAATCAAGAAGATGGGTAACCTCAAGGACCTGGCATCGATGATTCCCGGCGTAGGCAAGGCCATCAAGGATTTGGATATCAGCGATGATGCATTTAAGGGTATCGAGGCCATTATCTACTCCATGACGCCGTACGAGCGTTCTCACCCAGAAGTCATGAACGGTAGCCGGCGCCAGCGCATTGCCCGCGGAAGCGGCACCAGCATCCAGGACGTGAACCGTCTGCTCAAACAATTTGAGCAGACGCGCAAGATGATGCACATGGTCAGCACAGCTAAGAATCCACTCAAGATGATGCGGGGTCAGCGCCGTCGCTAGCCTTAACGACTTAAAAGATCCATTTAACTCTATTATATTACTTTAACTGCTTAATTAATGCAAATCATAGACGGAAAACAAGTCGCGGAGCAAATCAAACAAGAGATTGCAGCCGAAGTACAACAAATAATAGCCCGTGGAGGCAAACGTCCACATCTGGCCGGTGTGCTGGTAGGCCATGATGGCGGCAGCGAAAGCTACATGAGCTCGAAAGTAAAGGCGTGTGAGCAGTGTGGTTTCAAGTCTTCGCTATTACGATATGAGGAGGACGTGACCGAACAGCAATTGCTCGACACCATCACCAAACTCAATCGCGACGATGATGTGGACGGATTCATTGTGCAGCTGCCTCTGCCACGGCACATCAACGAGCAGCGCATCATTGAGGCCATCGACTACCGCAAGGATGTTGACGGCTTTCATCCCATCAACGTCGGTAGGCTCTCGATTGGTTTACCCTGTTTCCGGTCGGCCACACCAGCCGGCATCATCATGCTGCTCGAGCGTTACGGCATAGACACCCGGGGCAAGCACTGTGTGGTCATCGGCCGTAGCAACATTGTGGGCAAGCCCGTGGCTAGCCTGCTTATGCAAAAGTCCAATCCCGGCAACTGCACAGTCACAGTTTGCCATAGCGCCACACCTAATATAGCCGAGCATACTCGTCAAGCCGATATACTAATTGCCGCTTTAGGCAAACCCGGTTTTGTCACAGCCGACATGGTGCGGGATGGAGCTGTAGTAATCGATGTGGGCACTACCCGCGTGCCCGATGCCACCCGCAAGTCGGGTTGGCGGCTTTGTGGTGATGTCGACTATGAGCATGTAGCGCCACGGTGCTCTTATATTACCCCTGTGCCGGGTGGAGTAGGACCCATGACCATCGTCTCGCTTATGCACAACACGTTGTTGGCTGCTACTCATCAGATTTATCAATAACCATCAGCTATGCAACTGCTCAGCGTTCTCCTGCTTTCATTGGTGTCGTTGCTGCAAGGCGGCAGCACGGTTAATCTTGTGTTTTTTGGCGATGCCATGCAACACGCTCCTCAGCTTACTGCCGCTCGTCAAGGTAATGGTACCTACGACTACTCGCCATGTTTTCGATATGTCGAGGACGACATCCGCGGGGCAGACTATGCCGTGGTCAACCTGGAGTGCCCGCTGGGGGGAGCACCTTATACCGGGTATCCCGCATTCAGTGCTCCCGACAATTACGCCAAGCAGTTGTATGACTCAGGCTTTGACTTGCTATTAACCGCCAACAACCACTGCCTCGACCGCCGCGATAAAGGGCTGCGCCGGACGATTTCGTCCCTTGACTCGATGGGAATTCCGCACATCGGCACCTATTCCAATGCTACAAC
>JAFTEU010000055.1 GCA_017453505.1 Muribaculaceae bacterium | reverse complement strand
GCGAATCCTTAACGGTGTCCATGAACTTCTCAACGGTCTCCAGAACCGATGCTTTGTCAATACCAGTCGATTGAGCAATTTCTCTTACGATTTCTGCTTTAGTCATTGTATTCTTTAAATTTATTTTTTGAGTTAAATATTAAATAATTTTTCTATCTCTAACCGCTTGACCGATAGTATTTTAAATAAAGTCTCAAAGATTGAGACAACAAATAAAAAGCGCTCATAACTGAGCCCCCTATCGATTTTGCGCCTGCAAATATCGCACTTTTTTTCTAATTAACCGCTAATATTCAGCAATTTTTAAAAATTTTTTTGATTTTCACCACTTTGGGGGGCAGTGTGGTGACATTTCTAAGCAAAGTGGTAATTTGCTTCGACTTCTTGCCAAATGTTTGAGACTTTTTGAGTAATTTTGCCCCCACTTATGGAACAAGAAGAAAAATTACAGATAGAGGAAGGCATCGTCAAGATGCTCAAGACGGTCTATGACCCCGAGTTGCCCGTTGACGTCTATAGTCTGGGACTGATCTATAAAATTGACCTCAACGATGAGGGCCATGTGGATATCGACATGACGCTCACCGCCCCTAACTGCCCGATTGCCGACTTCATCTTTGAGGACGTGAGACAGAAGGTCGAGAGCGTAGATGGTGTCACCAGCGCAACAGTGAACCTGGTCTTTGAGCCCGAGTGGGATCCCCGCATGATGACCGACGAAGCCAGGCTCGAGTTGGGCATGATGTAAGCAGTTAACAGTCTATAGTCAACAGTTGACTGATGGACACTTGTATTGACGTGGAGAAATGGTAGGCAAGAAGACATATTTCATCTCGGACCTGCACCTGGGTGCCAAGTACATGACTGATCAGCTAGAGCGAGAGCGGCGCGTGTGCCGCTTTCTCGACAGCATCAAGAATGATGCCGCCGAGCTCTATTTGCTGGGCGACATCCTGGACTACTGGTACGAGTACAAGTATGTGGTGCCACGGGGTTATATCCGCTTCCTGGGCAAGCTCGCCGAGCTCTCGGATGCAGGCGTGCGGCTTACCTGGGTGACCGGCAATCACGACGTGTGGTTGTTTGACTACCTGCGTGACCAGCTTGGCATGACCGTTCTCAACGGCCACACTGTTGTCGAGACACAAGGGAAGCGGATACTCATCTCACACGGAGACGACGTGGGAGAGCAACCAGCCATGTACCGCTTCACCCGCTGGTGCTTCTACAACAAGGTGTGCCAGTGGCTCTATGCCGCCATCCATCCCCGGTGGACCTACCCCATCGCCACCGGATGGTCCAATGAGAACCGCACCCGCCGCAACCCCGAGCAGCAACGAGACATCTCGGAGCGTGCAGCAAGCCGACTGGTGGACTTCTCCCGTGATTACTACAGTCAGCACCCTGATGTTGAGGCTTTCGTCTACGGGCACATCCACATCGCACGCATTAACGAAGCCCACGACAGCATGCCACCCGTCATCTTCCTTGGAGAATGGATCAAGCTGAACTCCTATGTAGTTCTTGACGGCGACGGCAATTTCTCGCTCCAGTACTACAACGAACAATAATTTTTCTGCAATCGTTTTCACGATTGATTTACAGGAGTTTATCGAATGATTGTTGAGAATTATCTCAAAAATATGTTTTATAACATATAATTTTTGTATGCAGGAAAACAAAAAACTATATACTTTTGTGCCATAAACCTGAAACAATCTTTTTTACCTTAGAAATTTTACCTATTTGAAACCTAAAAAGGAATTTTAAGCCACAGCTTAAAGTTCCTTTTTATTTTTTGATCCATGCGCCCACTCCCGTCAATAAAAAAAGAGGCTAACCAAGGGTGATTCTCCCTGTGAAAATAGAGAACAACCGATAGAACACGCCATAGAAGAAGGAAATTAAAGGAAAAGAAAGACCAATCGCAGGTATTTTATTACCTTTGCAGTGGATATAGACTCTTAAAGACATCTATGATTATGGGGAAGATTAATTTCACGCAGATACTAAGCGCCACACTGGTGTTGTTGAGTATCATCGACATTGTGGGTTCAATACCCATCATCCTGCAATTAAGAGAGAAGGGGCGCCATGTGGATGCCTTGAAGGCGACAATCTACTCTACCCTGCTGATGGTCGGTTTCTACTACGGCGGGTACTGGCTGCTGCAGATCTTCAACTGCAACATCTACTCGTTTGCCACAGCTGGCGGTTTCCTGATGTTCCTGATGGCGCTGGAGATGATTCTGGACGTGGAAATCTTCAAGAACAACACGCCCAACAAGGGAGCGACGATGGTACCGATGGTGTTTCCGCTGATCGCGGGTGCCGGCGTGTTGACGACCCTCATCTCGTTGAAGGCGATGTATGATGACATCAACATCTTCATCGGACTGGCAATCAACATGCTGTGGGTCTATATCGTCATCAAGAGCACCGACAAGATACAGCGACTGCTGGGCGATGGCGGCATGATGTTCTCCCGCAAGTTCTTCGGCATCATCCTGTTGGCTATGAGCGTGAAGATGATGACCGAGAACATCAAGTTGCTATTCTAAATCATTTATTGTCTGGAGAAAAATCGCCCTGGTTCCATAAACTCTTTGATATCAATGCCTTTTTGGCGGTTACGCATGAAGGGGCTTGCTACGAAGCCCGTTAGGGCTGGACAGGTCATAGGCAGGCGGTGAAGTGAGGCAAAGCCGAACGGAACCCCTGCATCGTGTCGGCCCCGACCAATATTTAGCCCCATCGGGGCGACAGGCTTAGCATCAGCTACTTACTGTCGCCCCGATGGGGCTAGGATGTCTTTTCAAATTGCCCACAGGGGCTTCACTCGGCTTCGCCTCGTTACGCCCCTGCCTATGCCCTGGTCGTCCCTAACGGGACTTTCCCCGGACACCAATGATTCTAAATCCCTACTCGACTTGACCAGTCTAGCGGTACTAACAACCCCAGGGACCATCTTCTCCCTTGTCATTGAGTTAAAGGGCGACCGCCGCCAGATAATACTGGTGACGGTCGCTGCTTGATTGATATGGGAGAGGAGCGGGTGATCTATTTCCAGGCTGGTTCGCTCTCGTTCCAGCAACGGTCGACAGCCGTGACGGCATACTGCCAGTTGCCCTTGCCGCCATCAGGCAAGGCAAAGGTCGTCTCGCCGGTGATGGCGAGAATGTCGGCCGGATTGTCAAGATGGCCTTTCTTGCCCTTGGGATAGCGGTAGATGACGTAGCGGACTGCTTGTTGCATCGGGTCATCGGTCTCACGAGCATGCCAAGTGAGACACTTCTTTCCTCCCACTTTCTTGATCTTCAGGTCTTGAACGGCTTGAGGGGCCTTATCGTCCAGCCAAGAATAAGCCGGGATGAGTGCAGGATGACTGGTGTGATTGCATGACAACGAGTCGAGCACACCATTGAAGTTGCTCGTGATGGAGTAACCCGGCCACCAGGTCACGCCATGCACGTTTTCCATCGCGCGCTGCAGGCGCATCTTGTGGTCAAGCTGTGTGGGATTGGCAGGATTGCCACCCTCATCGGCGATGTCCTGATGAGACATGACGTTATTGACGGCCTGGCCATAATACATGTGACGGTTATTGGCATGGCCGTTCCACCAGTGCATGAGCACGAGGTCACTGGCCCGCTTGTGCTCCAGTTCCCAGTAGAGCTGGGGCACCATGTAATCGACCCAACCCTCGGCTGTCCACTTGGGGCAATCGGCATAGAGGGCATCGTAGCATTGCAGGCCATCCGTCTCACTGCCATCGGGATCGCTGGCCTTGTTGCGCCAGATGCCAAACGGACTAATACCGAAGCGTACCCAAGGCTTCACATCCTGGATGGTCTCATGCAACTGCTCGATGAGCAGATCGACGTTGTGACGGCGCCAGTCCTCACGATCCCAACCGATGCCATACATATTATAGGACGCCGTGTCGGGGAACTCGGCGCCCTGCACAGGATAGGGATAGAAGTAGTCGTCCATGTGCAGGGCATCGATGTCATAGCGGGTGAGGATATCACGCACGACGGTATCAATGAAGTCACGGCTCTCGGGCAGGCCTGGGTCAAAGTATAGTTTGCCGTCGGCATACTTGAGGAACCACTCGGGATGCTCATAGTAAATGTGCCCCGTTGCGGGCTTGTCGTCCTCGCTGCTGGTAACGCGATAGGGATTAATCCAGGCGTGAAGTTCCATGCCACGTTTGTGGGTCTGCTCGATCATGAACTGCAAGGGGTCCCACACGGGATTGGGGGCCTTGCCTGGTTCACCTGTGAGCCAACGGCTCCACGGCTCAAGCCCGCTGACATAAGCGGCATCGGCCTGCGGGCGTATCTGCCAGATGACGGCATTGCAGTTGACTTGTTGCAAGAGGTCTAGTTGCTGGATGAGGTATTGGCGCGTCTGCCCGGGTGTCATCTCGGCATACTGCTTCTGCCCGATGATGTGCATCCATGCTCCACGGAACTCGTACTTGGGCAATTGCCTTGCCGAAGCCCCGGATGCCTGCGCGGTGAGACCCGTCAATGCAGCCAACAACAACGACAATAATAACAATTTTCTCATATTTTTACGAGTTGCTTGCCGTTACTCTTCATCCTCGGGGATGGGTTCCCACACATACGCACCCAGGTCGATGGCTCCACGCGCCAGACGATCCCGTCCATAGCGGTCATAGCGTCCTTCGGCAGGACACAAGGCAGGATTACCCTTGCCGATGGCATCGCTCTCGTTGCCCAATCGGTAATCAAAGATGTAATCATCACGTTGTACAAGGAAGCACGGATCGGCCTCCCAGACACAATTGATGAAATGGTCATCATCGTTGCCAGCGCTCTTGAGCAGACAGTACCGCAAGTAAACATTAAAGTTGCCCAGGTCACCCTCGTTGATCTCTGAAGACATGCCATAGAGGATGCAGTTATCAAAGTAAGCCTTGATCTTACCGGTGGTGCCATTGGAATACTCCACGTCAAAGACATTGACGATGGGCCGTGTGGGCACCGCAAAGAGGTAATTGTTGGTGAACGTGCACTGGCTAACCATCACCTTACCGCCAGCAAAGTAGGCCACTTCCTCGGCCGCATCGCTGAATTCGGTGCCAATTGCCTGAACATAGCAGGCCGCCGTAGCCAGACAGGTCGAGGCCGAATTGGTGAGGACACAGTTGATGAGCTTGAGGGCACAATTGGTCGTGTCACCGTAAGCGCTGCAATGCATGCCAATGGTGCTGCCCTTCATGATGACGTGCTTGAGGACGTTACCCATAGTAGGAGGCGTAAAGATAACTCCGCCCCACTGCCCGGACATGATGTCAAAACTGGTACTGGAAACGATGCGGTCCAGACGATCACCACGCAGCGTGACAGGCTCCTCGGCAGTGCCATTGGCCAGGACACGGCCGGCGCATCGCATGGCAGCCTTGTCATGGAAGAGCAAGGTTGCCCCGGCATCAAGTGTCAGTGTGACTCCTGGCGAGACAAACATCGTGTCATATATCAAGTAAGGCTTGTCGGCAGTGAAATGGGTGTTGCGCCTGATTGTGTCGCCCTGGACGCGCACCACATCCTGTCCCCAGGCACTGAGCAACACACTCTGGCTCACGCCATTGGTCACAAACTCCAGGTAATCCTCGATCAGGGTGGGGTCATTCTGATCCATTTCATCAAGATAAGCCTCGATAAAGACGAAAATCGAGTCATTGCCGCGTATTTCCACATTCTGGAACTCATCGCCACGGATGCCATCGACATTGAGGTGAAAATGCCCCTTCTGAGCCACTCCGGCGACCTTGATCGACGATATGTTGATCTGTTTTTTGCTGTGGTTATAGATGACCATCTGCTTGGTGGCCGTTCCCTGCAAGGTAATCACTGTGTCGAATGCCACCGTATCCATGTTGAACGCAAGGACATCACTCGACGACGTGGTGAAGCCGTCCTCAATACACGAGGAGAAAGAGACCACAAGGGCAAGCATGGTCACCATCAGCCACAAGGAATTTCTGCTATGTATCATGTTAATGAATTGTTTCGATTACAATAAAAGAACGTAGAAAACCGCTGTTTAGTGTATAAGAACAGTGCGTTACCGCTCGAATGTCGCCACCAACGGATAGTGATCGCTCTCCCCTTTCTTGTCACGGCGGCAGGACAGCAGTTTCATGTCACCACGATACAAAATAT
This sequence comes from Muribaculaceae bacterium, assembly GCA_017453505.1. Lineage (GTDB taxonomy): Bacteria > Bacteroidota > Bacteroidia > Bacteroidales > Muribaculaceae > Sodaliphilus. Next base: position 14,637 of record JAFTEU010000055.1, on the reverse strand, counting down.
GGTCAATCTTCACGAACAAATGATGGTCATGGAAGGTATAGATGGGGCCAAATCCCGCATCGGCCCAAGCATCACGCACGTCATCACCACAGACGGTGCGATAGGCAAAAGATGCAGGAGTGTCATTCATGTCGCCCATTACCAGCACATCGCCAGCGGTATCATCTATCAACTGACGGATAGCCTGAGACTGACGGGCATGAGAAAGAAAGGCATTGTCTATCTTGCGGGTGACAGACTTGATGCGGCGCTTGCGCCCCGAAGGGACGTTCATCGACTCAATCACTTGACTGTCATTGCGTGTAAAACGCAATGAGCTGAGGTGCATACTGATGACACGGACGTTGCCACCCGGGGCATCCACGTCCCAGGCCTTGATAAAATAGTTGAGTGAGTCCTGATTGAGGATGGGTGAAGAGACCTCGGTGAAGGGATATTTTGAAAGAATTCCCACGTCAAAGAAGTGCTTCTTGCGATAAGGGTACTTCTTGTACAACTCGGCCAGCATGGGCTGAACGGTCTTGAGTTTCTCGTAGGAAAAATAGACTAAGCCCTCTTGAATGGCCACAATATCGGCATCCTGGTCAAGGATGTAGCGCATGTTCTTGCTGGGGGAGTCATTATTATTGTGCCAGTTGAACTCGGTCACATTCATGGTCAGCACTTTGAGTTGAGTCTTTCCCTCGACGGCACCAGGATTGCTGATATTTAACGGCGTGATCAACCGTAACGAAGGCCACGACAGCAAAAAAGCACCAAGCAGGATGACGGCAGCGCGCCATTGTCTGAAAAGGGCGAGCACAGCCAGCAGTGCCAGCGCGACAACAGCGATGACAGGAAGTGCCAGCGTCGCCAGCGAAGGCAGAGTCCACACGTTGGGATCGACACGGCCGCCATAAGCCGAGAAAAGCAAGGCAAATGCAGAGACAATGGCTATGAATCGAAATATATACTTCATCTGATTAAAAGTGATGTTCTAAAAAGGTCAGATTCTCCAGTCGGGCTGGAAGAATGGTTCCTGAGCGGTAAAACGGGGGAAATAAGTCTTGAGGAGCCATATCACAGGCCACTCGATCAGCATCGTGATGAAAAAGACCGTCAAAGACAACACCGGCCCCGCTTCCATACCATAATGCAACAGCAGGAAGCGTAGCGGCACATATATCATGGTGTGGGTGCCCAGGATGATGAGCGAGTAGCGGCCATAGTGACACATGACGGGGATGCGTGGCAGCGATTTACAAGCCCAAAACAGGGCAAGTATAGCCACGAACGGAAGCAGATAGAGCTTCCAGTAGACAGGCAGAGACTGATTGAGCAAATGGATGTTCTCACTCAGCAGATAAATGGGCAATGCCACCGTCACCAGAGCAAGAACTCCCCATCGATCGTAACGCGAGGGCTGTAATCCCCCAACGCGCTTCACCTCATGCCCCAGCACAAAATAGGGCATCGCCACCAGTGACGTGTCCAGTTCCAATGGCAACACCACATGATAAATACCACACAAATACCCTATCACCGACAAGGCAGCGGCCACCAGATAAACACCCCACATGGGTTTGAGCCATTGCTGCATGACATAGAACAGGATATTGCACCAGAACAAGCTCAACAGGAACCAGATGGGCGTGGTCATGTCCCAATAGCGCACGCAGAATGGCTCTATCAGATGGAATGGCGAGATGTCAATGGGGGCGGCACCGAGCATCCATCTCACCGCAAACTCCGACAGTCTCATTCCATAGGCCAAGACAATAAAAAAACAAAACGGCACAAGGATGTTATTCACCTTACGCCGTGTGAAGTCAGCAAACCCGCCGTAGCGCTTAAAAAAGATACCCGAAATGAAATAATACATGGGCAAGCGGAACGCCTGCAACGCATTATTCAGGTTGGGTAGCACATTGTTGAAGAAATCGTGGTCGATGTGAAACATCACGATGAGCATGATGCACATGCTCTTCATGAAGTCGATAAAGGGGATGCGCCGGGTAGCCGTCATTTTCCGTCAAGCAAAAAACGCTGAATGGAGGGGACCTGTCATCGTTCTAGAGCTTGGACTGGAGCATTGCGATGACCTTGGAGAAATCCGTCATCTCGGCAATTTCTTCAGGCTCCAAGTCGATATCGAAAGCCTCTTCCAACTCAGAAACCAGCGTCAAGTGGTGCAACGAGTCCCAACGCTCACAATTCTTCTGAGACACGTCGGTAGAGACGGTTTCCATCTCAAACGTCTCGCGCATCAACTCCAAAACTTTTTCTTCCAAATTCATAATACTCTGATATTGTAACAATTCTTAATTTCAAACACTCCATCCAGCGCCATTGTATAGTGCTTGCTGCCATCCTCGCCGGCAACTTCCAGCGTCATGCCCATGCGGTCATAGAAATCGGCGGTCTGCCCGTTCTTGGGCGTGGGTAGATAATCAGCCCTGACAGCCCTGTAGCCATCAAGGCGCAACAGGTTGAAAACAGTCTTGATGAATGCCTCCTCGATGCCTTTCCCTAGAATGCGGCAACTCAGTAGCAGGGTATCAATATTGACCGTCACATCATCGACAGGCTCAAGAAAAACGGTGCCCGTGATGCCACTGTCGCCAAAGCGGTCGCTGACGCTCATGCAATAAACACGCCATCCCATGTCGAGGTGCTGACTCACGTCATCAATGGTGTAGCGGCGGGTAGTGAGGTTGAACTGGTTGGTCTTCTGCGTCATCTGAGCGATGCGCGGCAGATTGTGCTCATCGGCCTGAATCACATCAATAGCAATGTCCAGGCTATACAGGTAGGACTCCATGTCAGCAAAGCGAGACTGCTCTGCATTGCGCATCGCATTAGCACGGTATTGCTCGGTCTTGGCCCTGTCCTCATCGGTCACCGCATAGACACGGAAATATTTCTCCACCAGCTGCCTGTAGAAAGCCATCAGCTGGTAAGGCTTCTCGGGGAAATCAGGCACTTCGACCAGTGGCAGGAACTGCCTGATGAGTTCACGCTCAGCGGGATTATCATCAAGGAAGACCATGCTGTCCATACCGATATTCAACTCGCTGGCCAAATCTGCGATGTTAGTCGCCTTGTCCTGCCAATTGATACGCTTGGCGCTGAAGTGTTCCCCCTTGAGGACCATGTGGGGGTTGTTGAGCCATACGTCCTGCACATCCTGCTCATTGTTCTTGCTACAGACGGCCAGAATCACGCCATTGCGTGCCAGCTGCAACAATGACCGTTGCCAATAGGTGTATGCTTTCCCCGGATATTCACCTCCCAACTGGATGCCGTCGATGCCGTCCTCGCCCAGTACCCCACCCCACAAGGTGTTGTCCAGATCAAGGACGAGGCACTTCTTGCGCTGCAGTCTCAACCCTGCCTCCACTTGCTGCCACCATGCCTGGAAATCGTGAGCCAGCTTGGGATTAAGCAACGTCTGCGACATGAAGTAATACTTCCAATTGACCAGCAAGTCAGAACTATAACGGGAAGTGAATTCATCAAAATCCACCCACTTGACATTAGCATGTTGCCGTGATAAAGCTACAGCATGGCTGTTGAATGAGGCGATGGCTTCCTCAACAGCGCTCTCGTTACCTGTGAGCCGCAACGGGAACAGGTTGACAAGAGACAATATAATAAACGGCTTGAGGCCACCGGCGCCAGCAAGCACCATATCCAGTTTGTCACGATAGGAAGATATCTCATCGGCAAGCTGTGCGCTGTCGGCATTGACAGGCACCTGATAGAACCAGATGTAACGGTCCACGTCGCTAGGCACTTGACTGATATCGTCATAACCTGAATAGGTCATGTCCTTATAGCCGAGGAAAGCCTCGATAGTCTGATTACGAAAGACAAATGTCGTCATTCCCAAAGTATTTACTTCTTAATCTTGCAGTATAGATTACTCAAGGCCCGCCATAACGCTGGTCGCATCATCAGGGCATGGATGAGCTTCCACTTGAATCCATGATAATTAGCCTCGGGACCCACGCAGGGGAATGGATACAGGCCGCTGTCGCACATGTGCGACATCACCTCGTCAACACAGCCTGAGGTCAATGCCCGCGTCATCGAGAAATAGAGATATACATTCCTCAACCCTCTCACGCTGAGCGGTGGTTCATTGTTGACAGAAGCCTGATAACGAAGGCATGTCTTCTCGATCGAAGCAGCCGCATCCACTTGACTAAGTATGCGCCGGCGCAGGTGAGCGGCATCAGAATTGTGCATGGCACTGCCACCACGCATGACGTAATGGTAAGGTGTCACATCCTGATAAGCTACACGCTGAGCGTTGAGCAGCAAATCGGCAATGAGAGCACCATCCTCACACACAATAAGTGAGGTATCGAAACGAGCATTTCTAGCATTCAGATAATCGCGACGCACAAGATACCAGCAGACGTAGGGCATCATGCGATGAGTCTCGAGGAAGGATACGCCAGTCATGGCAGATGCCGAGCGCGGATGATCCACAGGAGTGAAATGCTCCAGCACGAGACCGTCCTCGTCAACCTTATTGAAGTTAAAGAGGAGCATGTCGAGTTCCTCGCCAACAGCCCGATGCAGCACAGTGGCCATCGTTGAAGACTCGAGATAGTCGTCACTGTCAACAAACTGGATATAACGGCCCTCTGCAAGGTCTAATGCCCTATTGCGGGCAGAGCTCACTCCTAAATTCTCTTGAATGATAAGCCGAACCTGCGGGTGATGTTTCGCGAATTGCTCTACAAGTTGCCGACTCCCGTCAGTCGAGCCGTCATCCACCACCAGCACCTCATAGGCTTCATCAGGCAGGCCTTGGCCCACCAGAGAATCCAGACACCTAGTCAGCCAGGGCTCGGTGTTATAGACCGGAACAATATATGTCAACAGGATTTCATCCACAAGGAATCATTTTGTCTCGACAAGCTCAATCAAGCCGACATCCTTCTTGAATAGAAAAGCCACCAGCCGGTCTCCCATCGCACAAGCCGGCACTGGTCCGTTCACCAGCAAGAAACGCTGGCCACGCAGGGCTTTGATAGACACATCCATATCCTGAACCTCATAGCAGACGTGATAGGGCGTGACACCCACTGACGTGAGAATGCGTGAGACGGGGTTCTTGTCGTCCAAGGGCTCAAGCAGTTCAAGACGCGGAGCTCCCTCCTTGTCGAGAAAGCAAACGCGCACATGCTGCAACGGATCCTCGACAATGTCGGCCGCAGCATAACCCATCGCCAAATAGAACGGCTTGGTCTTCTCGATGTCACGGCAGGCGATGCCGATGTGGTGGAAAACAAGAGGAAGATTGTCCATCAATACTCAATGACAGGAGAAACATGACAATCACGCATCTGCATGATGGCTGCACCCCAACTCAAGCCTGCACCAAAAGCACTCAACATCACCTCATGCACTCCATCTAGCTTTCCAGCCAGCTCACTGGCAATAGTCAGGGGCACCGAGGCGCTGCTGGTGTTGCCATACTTGTGGATACAATAAGGAACACGGTCGGGTGAAATTTTCAGTTTCTTAACGAAGAAATCCATCATGAACCTATTGGCCTGATGGAAAATGAGATAATCCACATCGTCAATGGTTTTACCGGTCTCCTTGAGCAACTGCTTGATGCTCTTGGGAACCTTGCTAATCGCAAAGTTGAAAACATCCATGCCATCCATGAAGACCTCCAGGTCATTGCGGATGTTGCCGTCTTCCTGCTCTCGCTCCACGCATGAATCGGCCGTAATGGGGTTGCGCATGCCGGCATGGATCTTGAGCACATTCTCCCCGCTACCATCAGTATTGAGCATGAACGTTGATTCGCCATAATCGCCCTTCTCGACAAGCGTCGCAGTGCCCGCATCTCCATAGAGAGGCCAGTCTACCTTGTCACGACGGTTGACAATCTTGGAGAATGTCTCGCCATCCAACAAGAGGACTCGATTAATGCCCTCCATCGAAGCATAGGCAAATGCTGTGCTCAAGGCAAACAGATAGCCAGAGCATCCCAGCGTGATGTCAAAGCACATCGTCTCGCGCGGCAAGCCCAATCGGTGTTGCAACAGGCATGATGTTGCAGGAATGCGGTAATCGGCTGTCTGGCTCATGAACAACAACACATCAATACTACCTGGATCAATGTCGTTATCGGCCATCAGTTGACGTGCAGCCTTGAAACAGAGGTCGCTGGCCATCACATCATCGGCAGCAATGCGCCGTTGCTCAATGCCTATGTTATTTATCGTCTTTTCTATTTCTTCCTCTGGGATAAGGTAGCCCAAATCTTTATTGTAAACTATCTCGACGGGCACACATGCACTCATGGCCTTGATGCCTACCCCATGAAATGTAATCTTTGCCATAAATATTAGTGGAATTACTATTGGGAAAACCACAAAAAAAGCAACAAATCAACTGCCTACAGTAATTCACAACCGAGGCAGCCGACATTGCTTTTCACAGCCATTACTCCACTCTAGACTGGACTCTGTCATACAAGTCCTGAACTGTGTTGCTGCCACGGATGTCATCACCGCGGAATTCAACATCGTATTCCTCGTCAATCATCGCTATGACCGATAATGCCACCAGCGATGACCACTCCTCCAGTTCCTTAAATTGAGTAGTGGCCTTTATAGTATCCGGGTCTGTCTCGTCAAACAGATCCGCAAAGTTCTCTATGAATTGTTCAAGATTCATTATCTAATCTTATAACGCAAAAAATCCTATGATATTTTGCAGCGTGCAAAATTATATAAAAAAACTTAATTTTACACTTTTATGGACAGAATGTTTCTGAAATTCTACATTTTTCACCAAAGGATGATGTCAGATTAAGGGTTGAGGCTCTCCCGTCAGAAATCGAACCGCTTGGCAGGCACACCCAAATAAGTGCTGTTATCCCTTGGCTGAGTCATGAGGACACTGTTGGCACCCAGCGTGACTCCGTTTCCGATGGTCATGCCTTGCAAAACGACACTTGCGACACCCAACAGATTATTGTCACCGATGGTGATACCACCCGAGAGATGGGCTGCAGGCATGAGTCCGTTGAAGTCACCGATCTTATTATCATGCCCCACCACAACATGGTCATTGATTAGATTGAAATTGCCCATCTCAACATCACACGAGATCATGCAATCATTCTGGATGATGTTGCCCTCACCGATGGTAAATGTCTGATCATCAACCATGAACAGAGAGGGATCGATAAGGTTTGGGAACGAGATATTGACATTGGTGATGCTCTCGCGTATGCGTCGCACAACTTTGTTATCATTGATGGCAATAGCAATAGCCAGAGGCTCATCCACCTTCATCAGGGTGTCCATTCCACCTAGCACCTTTCCATATCGGGAAACTGCTGAACCCACGGGCTTAGTGTCGTCAAAGAAGCCTATCAACTGCCAGTCACCACCATTGCGGTTGATGCGATTGATCAGGCACGCCACTTCCTTACCAAATCCGCCAGCACCGTAAATAGCTATGTTCATATTATTTATCTTTTAGAGTTTTACTATTCTTAATTTGTTGGAAATCAAGCTCATTTTTTGCAGCATGCGATGATTTCGTGTGCCACGCGCTCCACATCATCGTCGCTTACCCACGGACCACTAGGCAAACACAACCCCTTAGTGAACAAGTCCTCGCTCACACCATTGACATAGGCCGGCGCACCCGAGAACACAGGCTGAGTGTGCATGGGTTTCCACAAGGGGCGGCTCTCAATATTGCATGCATCAAGATGTTGACGCACAGCTTCATAGTCCACGCCTGTCTTAGTTGGATCAATCAGGATGGTATTGAGCCAGTAGTTGCTGTCGCTCTTTGCTGAAGAGTTGGTGTGAACATCAATTCCATCAACATCCGCAAAGAGTTCAACATACCTATCACACAGGTGCTTGTGGTGGTCAAGATGTTCGTCAAGAACCGTCATCTGTCCGCGGCCGATGCCAGCGCAGATGTTGCTCATGCGGTAGTTGTAGCCTATCTCCTTGTGCAGATAGTAGGGGACCGGCTCTCGAGACTGGGTGGCATAGAACATGGTTATCTTCTTCATAGACTCGTCAGGGCAAATGAGGGCACCACCGCCACTGGTGGTGATCATCTTGTTGCCATTGAAACTCATGATGCCAAAATCACCGAACGTGCCACACAACTCGCCCTTGTATCGGGAACCGAAAGCCTCGGCAGAATCTTCTACCACAGGAATCTCATATCGACGTGCCACTTCCATGATCTCATCAATCATGGCTGGCATACCATAGAGATAGACCGGGATGATAGCCTTGGGTTTGCGTCCAGTCTTGGCAATACGGTCCTTGATGGCATCTTCGAGCAAATTGGGATCCATATTCCATGTGTCGCGCTCACTGTCAACAAATACAGGAACTGCTCCCTGATAGCACACGGGATTGGCACTAGCCGAGAAAGTCATCGATTGACAGATCACCTCATCGTCACGCCCCACACCCAGGTTGACAAGAGCCAGGTGAATCGCAGCGGTACCTGAGCTGAGCGCCACCACTCGTTTTCCTTTACCACACAAGCGCTCAAGGTCTTCCTCGAAGGCATTCACATTGGGGCCCAAAGGTACAACCCAATTGGTGTCAAATGCCTCCTGGATATACTTCATCTCTTGTCCGCTCATGTGCGCCAGGCACAATAAAATCTTGTTGTTTGCCATTGTATATCGTTATTTTAAATCATTCCTTCGGATGCGGCATGGCCTGGATAGACAGACCTATGCTCTATCATTTTATGGATAAGCTCCTCACTCTGGGCGGCCAACAGCTTGTCAGAATGGGGGATATTGGTAACTGTCTTCACTCCGGGGATATAGCTGTCGCCCGTGAAAACAGCATCCTCTACCATCCAGGTCACACAACCAGGGCTATGCCCGGGGGTAAACATGGCTTGCGCCTTGATATCCCCAAACAAGGGAATCATCTCGCCATCGGTGACCAGCGACACACGATCCTGCTGATTGAGGACAAACGGGTCGCCATAGTACCGTGAAAAATTCAGCTTATCGCTGAAGAGGCCATCCTTCCCGGCCTCGTTGGTGCAGATAACCACATTAGGATAAAACCTTAACAGATGGTTCAAACCATAGATGTGGTCGAAATGGGCATGGGTGAGTAACACCCCCACCAGTTTTCCGTCGATAAGAGGCATAATCTGGTCAACGTCGCCACAATCGACCAACCATGAGATGCCATCCTGGGAGACGACATAGCTACACGACCGGAAGATTGTATTTACCACATGATAGATTTCCACCTCGTAACGGATAATATTCTTAATTTCAAGCAACTACTGCATGTGCAGGTAGAAAGAGGAGCCTTTGTCAAAAACCTTCTTATAGGTCTGCATTTTAGTATGCTCGACCCGACGTGCACGCTCAATCACTTCCTCCAGATAATCGCCGAACATCGGTCCAGCCATCATCTGGGGGCCCTCGACGCTTGGAACGAGGTTATACTCAATGAACAACGGCTCGCCATCGGGCAATACGGTAACATCCCATCCCACAAAATCAAAATAAGGAAGCCTCTTGTGCATCTTGATAAGCGTATCAATAACTCCTGAATAATTGGGAATAAGCAGGTCAGAGACACCGGTTTCCTGCTTGAGAGATGACACGGTCATGCTCTTGAAGCGATAAACACGGTCATCCACGAGGCCATCCGCATTAATCAGGCAAGTGCCACCACCTTGAGAAACATTATCCTTAACTGCACCCTTCCCGCCAAAACGCATATGAGCATAAGGATAAAGGAACTCATAACTCCCATTCTCGCGGCGATAAGTGTAGAGTCGCATGGAATTGAGTGACGTGGGGTTGACACGCTGCAGGTCAGGATGCTGTTTCACCTTTTCCTGAACAATGAAATTGAGGGCATAACGCTGGAATAGCGATCGCAGTGCATCTGGCCTCAAGTCGTCTATCATGGCCACTCCCTCGCCGTTACAGGTTTCGACAGTGGGCTTGATCATCATTTCAAGCCCAGAAGCCGCAACAGCCGCAACAGCCTCATCCAGCGAGGCCTCTTCCCCTTCCAGGTAAAAATGGCCGTGCATGTTCTTGACAATGGTCTTCGGTTGGTTCACATCGGGAAACAAAGTGCTGTAAATATTCTTATCAAGATAAGCGTCCTTGAAGTCATGGCGATTGAGGGATGGTATCACATAGAAGTAATACACGTCCATCGACAGGTAACGGTCGCTGTGGATGCCATTAAGACGTGAGAAATAGTCGTCAAACATCATTGACACCTTGAAGCCACGCTGCTCATAGAAAGGGGAAAGCTCTTTCTTGTGGGCCTTGTAGTCAAACTCGACAGGCATCACATGGGACTTGAAATACCAGTCCCCCCAGAAAAACTCCTTGTTATTGTTGATAAATTGCTGTGCCATGAGATCAATTTTCAATAGATGATGACATCGCTTATTATAACATCACCCGCATAGAACTCCATACTGGCCCATGCCAGTCCCACGCCAAAGCCGCAAGCGATGCAATGCTTGGGCTCACCGGCCAACTGCTCACGGCATCGAGAAACCATCGTCAATGGGATTGAGGCACTCGTCACATTGCCATATTCCTCGAGACAATAAGGGGTCTTCTCGGCAGGTACCTTGATGGACTTGCGGATTTTCTCATCAATGAACTTGTTGGCTTGATGCAACAACAGCAAGTCGACAGTTTCCACATCAATAGAGAATGTCTCTATCAGCTCCTTGATGGACCGAGGAGGCTGCTTGATGGCAAAGCCAAACACATCCATGCCATTAACAATCATGTCGATACCCCGACGATAAACGCCAGGGGAAACCTCTTTTTCCTCAAGAGCCTCGGCCGTTACAGGGTTACGCATGCCGCCATAAGGAGCCCACACTGCATCAAATCCACTGCCATCGACACCATACATGAAATTCATGGGACGGGCATTCTCGGAATCAAAAACCAGAGCAGTCGCTGTGGCTGCATCGCCAAATAGAGGACGCACCGTGGTATCACGAGGATTACGGTTCTGCGTGTTGGTCTCGGCAGCAACCAGGATGCCCCGCTTGAGTGTACCATGAGACATCATTGAACCGACGATGCTCATGCCGTAGACCCAACCTGAACATCCAAACGGTAAATCAAACACGCAGCAATCGCTGCGCAGCTTCAGCCGATCCTGCAGGACACATGCCGTCTGTGGAGCTATATAATCCCTAGAGGTGCAGACATAGGCAAAGCAGTCCACATCCTGTGGTTCCCACCCCAAGTCATGCAGGATAGATTCCACAGCGTTGACCGTGAGATCAGATGCTGTGACACCAGCATCGACCTTGTGATGACGCTTGATTCCCGTCGAAGCTATCACCTTGAGTGCTTCATTCTCATCTTTATAGATGGGCAAAGTCCTGTTATCCTCCACCGTAGCGGGGACACAAGCGCTCATGCCAGCGATGCGAACCTTATCTATGGTTAATTGTGACATATCGATTTGATAATGTGATTATTGCTTGAGTTTTAGCCGTTGTATTTTTCCAGAATCCGTACGGGGAATAAAGTCGACCCATTCCCACAGGGCTGGTACCTCGTGAGGGGGCAATAATTGCGCGACACGGCGCTTGATATCGTTCAATTCAAGGCAGTTTTCGCTCTTCTTGAGATAAGCCTTTGGCACCTCACCTAGCATACCATTGGGATCCTGAACGCCAACGCAGGCGCAGTCGGCAACTCCGACCGATTTGATCGCATCCTCGATGGTCTCAGGACTTACTTTCTCTCCTCCCACGTTGATGAGCTCCTTCTTGCGGCCTGTGAGATAATAATAGCCATCAGTGTCGCAATGGCCCCAATCTCCAGTCCTGAACCAAGCTCCATGAAATGCATCATGATTGTCGTCTGGCAATAAATAGGTCTTTGTGACCATATTGCCTCGAACACAGATTTCACCATCAATGCCTGCTGCCTTGGCTTGTCCCTTATCGTCCATGACACAGGCCTCGACAAGCGGAGATGAGGGTTGGCCTATTGAATCCAGACGATTTTCTTGCTCATGAAACTCGATGAACATGGCTCGGGACGCCTCGGTCAACCCATAGTGCATGCACAAACGGGTATCGGGGAATAGCTCCATGAGCAGATGCTTGTCTTCGACAGGCAAGGCGGCACTTCCTATTTCGATATACTTCAGTTGGCCCGCAAAACGCGTGATGCGTCGGCCACTGATGCGCTTAATGTATTGCCACACAGCAGGCACCATGCCGAATCCTGTTACTTTTTCCTTCTCAAGGATGTTGAAGAACGACTTGAGATTGGCAAAGTTGCCCACCAACACAAGCGTTGCTCCCACACTGAAAACACAACGCAAACGTCCGAGGCCGAAAGAATGGCTCAGTGGCAACGCCAGCGCCTCAATGTCGTCTGCTGTAGTGCCAATAAACGCATTTGTATTGCCGGCTGAGCCGGCGATATTTTCATGTGAGAGGCATACACCTTTAGGCAGGCCTGTTGTCCCTGTGGTAAACATGATATCGGCGACTGCATCACCATTAATCCGCTGTGGGACTATTTTCCGATCGCCGCCGATGGCTGCAAACGGGTTTCCACGCAGTGGAACACATGGACAAGGGGCATTATCTATGCCCTCGCCCAAAATGAGAACCGGATTGACCGTGGAAATAATGTAACTCAGTCTATCCACGGGAGCGGCGGAGTCAACTACCACGTTTACCGCACCAATGAGATGGGCAGCAAAATACACATAAGTGAACTCGACCTCCTTCTGAGCCGCAAGCAGAATGCGATCACCTGACTTGACACCCATTGCGTGCAGATAGGCCGCAACGGATTCGATGCGCAAGGCCAACTGACGATAAGTAATACGCAAATCGCCCTCGACAAGGGCAACTTTTTCTGGGTATTCCACCGCATGCTTTGCGATGTTGCAGAGCAATGGGCTGTGGGGAGCGTCAAGCATGCGTCAACTGATTGACTTCGTCGACTATCGACTGAACAGAGGTCAAATCGAACAAGTCTTCTAATGGGAACTCGAGATTGAGTTCCTGCTCAATGGTACTGATGATTGCCAGGTTGCCGACGGAGTCCCACTCCGGGATATCACCCGAACTGAGGTCGTCAGTGATCATACCGATGTCCACGTTCAGGACCCGAGCTATGATTTCCTTTACCTTTTTATCCATGTATCGGCCAAACGGGGTTTAGCGCTTTTTCTCGATTCTCTCAAACAAGTCCTGAATGGTGTCGGACTCGATGATGTCGTTACCCTTGATAATAACGTCATACTCATCATCGACCATGGCAATAATTGACAATGCTGCCAATGATGACCATTCATCGAGTTGCTTGAACTTGGTATCAGCATTAAAGACCTCAGCATCTGTGTCATCAAACTGGGCTGCGAAATTATCGATAAACTCTTGTATATTCATAATTGTGTTATATCCTTAACTACTTTTCTCTACAATAATTGGCAAAAGTAATTCTATTTTTGAAATCAGCAAAAAAAACCGGGAAAAAACTGACTAAATCGAGAAGCCACCGTCTATGACGAGATCGTGGCCTGTGAGCCAGCTGGAGGCATCACTCAGGAGGTAAATAGCGCCGTTGGCAATATCCTCGGGCTGACCATAGCGGCCGAGGGGATAGCGCTTGGCATCCTCGGCGAGTTGTTCCTCGGTGATCGTGCCACGGTGGATGAGCGGAGTGTCGACCATGCCGGGGCAGATGCTGTTGACGCGCACCTTGCGCGAAGCATATTCACGGGCAGCATATTTCATGACGGCATTCAGGGCGGCCTTGGAGGCACCATACACGCCGTTGCCGGGCATGAAGCTGTGGGTTCCTCCTATCGATGCGATCAAGACGACCGAAGCGCCTTTCTTGAGCACTTTCTTCTTGTACATCAGGCGCAACAGCTCGACGGGGGCGAAGAAGTTGATGTCAAACATGCCGTCAAACTTCTCGCGGGTGCCGAACTGCAGAGGTAATGTGGTCGAGTTCCCGGCGCACAACACGGCTCCGTCCAGTGGTGGTAACGATGACAACAGCTTGTCAATGTCGTCGTTATGCGTCAAGTCGGCCGTGACCTGGCATTTGGGCTGTGTTTCCAGCAGATTGAACGTCTCTTCCAGCCGCTCGCTATCGCGACCAGAGGCCACAACAGCGGCACCCATTCGGTCACAGGCCAATGCGGTTGTCCGGCCGATGCCCGACGAGGCCCCCGTGACCAATATCGTCTTTCCCGCCAGGGAAAAGGGATTAAAGTTCATATCCATATTATCAACGTCATTCAAAGTCAAACTTCTTGGCAGGCACACCGATATATGTGCAGCCATCCTTGGGCTTGGTCATCAGCACGCTGCCAGCCCCGAGGGTCAAATGGTTCCCGACAGTCACCTTCTGCAACACCACGCTGTCAACACCAAACAAGTTGCAATCGCCAACACTAGAAACGCCGGACAGACGTACGCCAGGCATCAGAACATTGAAATTGCCGACCTTCACGTCGTGACCCAAGGCATTGGAACCGTTAAATACATTGTAATCACCGATCTCCACATCACAGGTCACGCTGCAATTATCCTGGATAATGTTACCCTCCCCAATCTGGAAGGTTTGAGGGT
>JAFTEU010000054.1 GCA_017453505.1 Muribaculaceae bacterium | reverse complement strand
TTTTTTAAACAAATTTACAAAATGCCAAAAGTTAAGACTAATTCCGGTGCCAAAAAAAGGTTTACCTTTACCGGAACAGGGAAGATTAAAAGAAAACATGCTTACAAGAGTCACATCTTGACCAAGAAGAGCAAAAAGCGTAAGAGAAACCTCACCCATGTGAGCATCGTCGACAAGGCTAACCTGAATCAGGTGCGCACGCTGCTGGTTAAGTACTTCGAGCCAACCAACGTTTTCAACAAATTTTAATCTTTAAGAGATTTTTATCATTTTTATTAACCGGATGCGTAGCTCAAAGCGCGACTTCGCCGCTCACATCCAAAACAATTTAAAAAAATGCCAAGATCAGTAAATCACGTAGCTTCACGAGCTAAACGAAAGAAAATCTTAAAACTTACACGCGGTTACTTCGGAGCACGCAAAAACGTGTGGACCGTTGCCATGAACACTTGGGAGAAAGGTTTGACTTATGCCTATGCCGACCGTAAGAAGAAAAAACGCAACTTCCGCGCACTGTGGATCCAGCGTATCAACGCTGCCGCACGCATGGAGGACCTCTCCTACAGCAAGCTGATGGGCCTGATTCACAAGGCTGGTATCGAGATCAACCGCAAGGTGCTCGCCGACCTGGCCATGAACAATCCCGCCGCTTTCAAGGCTATCGTTGACGAGGCTAAAAAGCACGCCTAATCAACACAGGTTCTTTCCAAAGAAATAATTCCGCAAAATGCTATCAGGCTTCCTGTCCGAAACAGGAGGCCTGAGTTTTTGTACTGCTAATTGTTAAATGGATGGAAATAAACATTTTTCTTGATATACAGTCATAAATCTAAATATATTTGTAATTTTGCAGGAACAATAATCGTATTAGAGAGGAAACAATATGTCTAAAGCCATTAAGAATAGGACTAGGGAGGAAATCATCGCTGCCTTACGCCGGTCCCTTGAACGCAAGAGGGAGTGGGAAGAGGAAGCCCAGAGGGAATTTTCTGAGATGCGAAAAAATCAAATCAACATCTCACTTCAATGAACCCTCTTGATCTCTCGACAATTAACCTTGTTTCACCTTATACTGTGTGGGGTGATGAGGGCTCGTACTATTTTTTCAAGACAGATTATGGTGCCATCTATAAAGTGGGTTTTATGGATGATTACTCTATCTGGGAAAGCGGCGCATATCAGTTCTTGATAATAAATGAGAAGAATACCCCTTCTCCCAATGACACCAAATTAAAGGCTACTGTTTTCTGTGTTTTAGAGGCCTTTTTTGCAGCTAATCCTGACATTCTGCTGTATCTATGTGAAACTGGAGATGGAAAACAGGCATTGCGCAGTCGCTTGTTTACACGCTGGTTTGAGGAGTATTCAGAGAATCAGTTGTATTATTGCCGCACGGTCGAGATGGAGGACTCGGACGGAGTCAAGAATTTTGCGGCTTTAATTGTTCAACGCTCTAATCCACGTCTAGTTGAAATAATTGCTGAGTTTGAGGAAACAATAAGGGTCTTGACCGAGAAACCTGAATAATAGAATTGGACAGGGCGAGTCGCCTCAAATCCCGATAAAAGAAATGGCTGGACGTTGCTTTGGACATCCAGCCATTATTCTAATCTTATGGATTTACTCCTTGACCAGGAGGGTGCCGGTCTTGCCCTGCAGGGCTTCACGGGCCTTGTCGAGCGAGGTGATCAGGGCGGTGCCGCCAGTGGTGTTCTCCACGAAGCTGATGCACGACTCCACCTTGGGCAGCATGCTGCCGGGGGCAAAGTGACCCTGCTTGATGTACTCGCGGGCCTCGGCGATGGTCATGCGGTCGAGGTCCTTCTGGTCGGGCTTGTTGAAGTTGATCGAAACTTTCTCGACGGCGGTCAGGATCACCAGCATGTCGGCATTCAGGTCGAGGGCCAACTTGGCGCTGGCACGATCCTTGTCGATCACGGCAGCTACGCCCTCATAGTCGCCAGGGCCATTCTCCACAACGGGGATGCCACCACCACCGACGGTGATGACCACGCTGTGCAGACCCACGAGCTGCTCAACAATGGGCAGCTCAACGATCTTGACAGGAATGGGCGAGGGAACAACGCGGCGATAGCCACGGCCTGCATCCTCGACAAAGGTATAACCTGTCTCGGCAACGATGCGGTCGGCATCTTCCTTGCTGTAGAACATGCCTACGGGCTTGGTGGGCTTCTGGAAGGCATCGTCATTCTTGTCAACAACCACCTGGGTCACCACAGCGGCACAGGGCTTGTTGATGCCACGGCGTGCGAGCTCGCGCTCGACGGCCTGCTGCAGGTGATAACCAATGTAACCCTGGGTCATTGCGCCGCACTCGGGGAAAGGCATGGCAGGAGTGCCGCCACCATTGTTGGCCGAGTACTCAAAGGCCAGGTTCACCATGCCCACCTGGGGGCCGTTGCCATGGCCGATGACCACGTCGTAACCCTCCTCAACGAGGTCAACGATGGTCGATGCGGTACCCTTGACCAGAGCCAGCTGCTCTTGGGGTGTCTTGCCCAGGGCATTGCCGCCCAGGGCGATAACAAGACGTTTGCTCATAATATTGTGTTGTCTTTTTGCTTTTAATTATTGTTCTAGAAAGATTAATGATTAAAGTCAATGAGCAGATGTCGCTCACTAATCTCTAATCACTAATCTCTACTCTTCAATTTCACATCGTGAAATTGAATTAATTACTTCAGCGTTGCGTACATGACGGCCTTGATGGTGTGCATGCGGTTCTCGGCCTCGTCAAATACCTTAGACTGCTTGCTGCGGAATACCTTGTCGGTAACCTCCATCTCGGGCAGGCCGAACTTCTTGTGGATGTCCTTGCCAATGGTGGTCTCCAGATCGTGGAACGAGGGCAGGCAATGCAGGAAGATGGCGTCGGGGTTGGCATTGGCCATCACGGCGTCGTTCACCTGATAGGGGCTGAGCAGCTTGATGCGCTGTTCCCAGATCTCGTCGGGCTCACCCATCGATACCCAGATGTCGGTATAGATGACGTCAGCGTTCTTGGTGCCCTTCTTCACGTCATCGGTCAGCGTGATGGTGCAACCGTTCTCCTTGGCAATCTCCTTGCAGGTCTTCACGAGCTTAGCGTCGGGCATGTTGTCCTTGGGACCACAGGCAACAAAGTTGATACCCAGCTTGGCCGATACGACCATCAGCGAGTTGGCGACATTGTTGCGGGCATCACCCATGAACACCATGGTCAGACCCTTATAGCGACCGAAGTTCTCCTCGATGGTGAGGACATCGGCAAGCATCTGGGTGGGGTGGAAGTCGGTGGTCAGACCATTCCACACGGGAACGCCAGCGTGCTTGGCGAGGTCTTCCACGATCTGCTGGTCAAAGCCGCGGTACTCGATACCGTCAAACATGCGACCCAGCACCTTGGCGGTGTCCTCGAGAGACTCCTTCTTGCCCATCTGTGATGAACCGGGATCCAGGTAGGTGACACCCATACCCAGGTCATTACCGGCTACCTCAAACGAGCAGCGGGTTCTTGTAGAGGTCTTCTCGAACAACAGCACGATGTTCTTGCCGGCCAGATACTTGTGGGGAGTTCCGGCGCGTTTCATGCGCTTGAAATCCTTTGCAAGTTCGAGTAAATACTGAATCTCTTCGGTTGAGAAATCGAGTAACTTCAGGAAACTTCTTCCAGATAAACTTCTAGGCATAATTGTAAATTTTAGTTTTAGTTTAAGTAAAATATTATAATGTATTAAAGATGATTCTGAGTTTTCAGTCGTCAGTCGTCAGTCGTCAGTCGTCAGTTGTCAGTCGTCAGTTGTCAGTCGTCAGTTGTCAGTCGTCAGTTGTCAGTCGTCAGAAAGAATGCGGATGCCAATTCCTAACTCCTAACTTCTAACTTCTAACTCCTAACTCCTAACTCCTAACTCCTAACTGATCAGTCTCTCCACAGCGGCATGCTCATGCAGCGGGGACCTCCACGACCGCGTGACAGCTCACTGCTGGGAATCTCGAGCACCGTGATGCCCTCGTCACGCAGGATGGCGTTGGTCACGTTGTTGCGCTCATACACGATCACCTTGCCTGGCGCGATGCACAGCGTGTTGCTGCCGTCATTCCACTGCTCGCGTTCGGCCGTAATGCGGTCGCCGCCGCCACACTTGATGAGCGTGACGTGCTCCAGTCCCAGCGACTCGGCCAGGATTTCCTCCAGCGTCTCCTCCTTGCGCTCCAGCTTGATCTCATCGCCCTCGCCGCGCGTGATCTTGAAGACCTCCAGCGGACCCAGGATGCCGGGATGCACAGTGAACTTGTCGTGGTCAATCTGTGTGAACACGGTGTCCAGGTGCATGAAGGCGCGCGTCTCGGGAATGTGGATGGCCAGCACGGTGTCGATAGCCGCATTACCGTTCTTGAAGATGTTCTTGGCAATCAGCTCGATGCCGTCGGGCTCGGTGCGCTGGCTGATGCCGATAGCGAGCGTGTGCTCGTTCAGGTTCAGGATGTCGCCACCCTCGATGCGGTAAGGCAGGTCACGGTCATAGTAATGCTCTACCTCCTTGAAGTCGGGGTGATACCTGAAGATGTAGTCGCCGTAGATGGTCTCACGGCAACGCGTTACCGAGAACATCCTGTTGATGCTCACGCCCGTGCCGATGCAAGCAAACGGGTCGCGGGTGAAATACAGGTTGGGCATCGGCTTGACCACAAAGCGGCTATCGCCGCGCACCTGATCAACCAGCGAATTCTTCACCTGCTGCGGGTCGCGGGGCAGGTCTTGCAGATAGATGCCCTCCATCGTCTTCAATACCAGCTCCTTGCTCGACTGGATGCCGTTCAGGTAATTGTAGATGATATCGTGGTACTTTGTCGCACAGATGCCCGCTTCCTCGATGAACTGGCGCAGGAACTTCTCCCTGATCTCGGCGCTGATGTCCAGCACCTCAGCCATCAAGTCTTCCAGGTAAACCACCTCAACACCATTGTCACGCAACACCTGGGAGAAGGCATCATGTTCCTCCTCGGCCACCTTGAGATAGGGGATATCATCAAAGAGCAGTTCCTCAAGCGTGTTGGGTGTCAAGTTGAGCAGTTCACGTCCCGGACGGTGCAACAAAACCTTCTTCAACGGTTTTATCTCACTTGTAACATGAATACCTTTCATGACATTGGAAATTATTTCGTTCTTGTTTATGATAATGGATCCTTGTTAATTATTGGGCAAGGGTAGTGCAAACCGAATACAAAAGCAAACTTGTTTGCATTTTGTTGAGGCGCAGCCTGCCTTCGCCATTTTTGTGGCAAAGGTAAACAATTTCCTGCAACCCCACATCATTTTTCACATCTTTTTCAGGACAACCGCACCAAAATTTGTTGAAAGACACTCAGAGGCCACCCTACGGGTGTTGCGCAACACATTTTGTTGCGGTTGCCCTGATTTTTTGCTTGTTTTTTTTGTCTTTATTGGGAAAAATTGTTATATTTGCAACCGTATAAAATTAGCCATCGCCCGTGAAGCGGCTCACCGCTTCACGGGC
>JAFTEU010000002.1 GCA_017453505.1 Muribaculaceae bacterium | reverse complement strand
GCAAATCCACCAAGAGCAGAAAAAGACAAAAACAACATATATTCCAGAGATTCATTAATATGTTCAACAAATAAAATCAAAACGAAAATGAAAAAAATTCTGACTTTAATGATTTTGGCCCTGCTGGGCATGACCCAGCTGGCGGCGCAGACTGGCGTATCTGAACCTTTTGCTACCACTGGCCTCAAGGCCATTAACCCTGAAGTTGGTTTTAACGACATGTCCGCTGGGACGATGGGTGCCCTGGCAGCTGCCGCACCCAGATATGAAGAAGGGGAGAGCGCCGATCCCCACATGAGTGGCAAGTGGCTTGTCTTGATTGACAAGGACAATGAGGAACGGTGGTATAAAATGAACCCTCCCCTTGACGATTACGGTGAGGATAATTATTCCATTGGGATGACTCTGCCTCTCAATCCATGGAACGAGGATGTTCCCTTCTACTTCATGGTGGATGGCCTTCGCTATGGTGCAGAGACAGACATGCAGGTTCCTGTCTTTAGTGATTATTTAGTCGATAATCAGAATCCCCTAGTTCTGAGTGAGAACAGGTTTTGTGTTCCAGCAAATTTCACTTATTTTTTCGGTATAGTGATCGATGGCGAAAGTATTTATATGCTCATTGTCTGCGAGCATATTCACCATTCAGTTGAGTCTGTGTTCGCCGATCAGGTGCTTCCCGCTGACGGCAACTACTACAACCTGATGGGCCAGCCCGTGGGCACCGAGGTGCCCAGCGTGCCCGGCATCTACATCCACCAGGGCAAGAAGATCATCGTGAGATAGCGCAATGGAGCGATCACCGATCCAATGTGAATTAGAAATTAGTTAGGAGTTAGAAGTTAGGAGTTAGAAGTTAGGAGTTAGAAGATAGAAGTTAGAAGTTAGAAGTGAGGAGTTGGCATCCGCCGACTGTGGACTGACTGCTGACAACTGACAACTGACACCTGAAAACTGAAAACTAACAACTGAAAACTAATTAGGAATTGGCATCCGCATTCTGACAACTGATGACTGACAACTGACAACTCTTTAGAATTAGAATTGGCATCCGCCGGCAAAGAAGGTCGCGGATGCCAGTTGTTTAAGTTGAATGAGTCGTTTTTAAAAAGCACCTCACACCGGATGGCAAATAGGAGTGAGGAATTAGAAATTAGGAATTAGAAATTAGAAATTGGCATCCGCCTGCTGGCAACTGACGACTGACAACTGACGACTGACGACTGAGAACTGATGACTGAGTTCGGTTTTCGGAGCGTATTTTTGTGAAAAAATGACTGGGGCGGCGGGAATGTGAATAAAAACCATTATCTTTGTAAGTTAAACAAGAAAACAAACGGCAATCATACAAAATCATAGATATGGCAAGAAAAAGCGGATTACAGACATTGAAGCAGGAGCGTCGTGAGTATCATGACCGGGTCATCAACTTCTTTAACGAGCAGGGCGAGGGCTCGTTCAACTACAAGCAGGTGTCGGCAGCCGTGGGTGCCAACACACCCAAGCGTCGCGCCCTCATCGTCGATATTCTGGACCAGCTGGAGGTGGACGGCTTCCTGTTGCAGGTGGGCATCGGCAGCTACAAGGCCGTGGGCCGCTCGTCGGTAGCCGAGGGCATCTTCATCCGCCGCAGCAACGGCAAGAACAGCGTCGATACCGCCAGCGACGACGGTCAGCCCATCATGGTGGCCGAGCGCAACTCGATGCACGCCCTGAACGGTGACCGCGTGCTGGTACACATCAGCGCGGCGCGCCACGGCATGGAGCCCGAGGCCGAGGTAGTGAAAATCCTCGAGCGCAAGGAGCAGGTGTTTGTCGGCACGTTGCAGGTGATGAAGTACTTCGCCCAGCTGGCGACCGACAGCAAGTTCCTGGCGACCGACATCTTCATCCCGCTCGACAAGCTCGCCGGCGGCAAGACGGGCGACAAGGCCGTCGTCAAGATCGTCGATTGGCCCGAGGACGCCAATTCTCCCATCGGCGAGGTCGTTGACGTGCTGGGCGTGGCCGGTGAGAACAATGCCGAGATCCACGCCATCCTGGCCGAGTTCGGACTGCCCTACAAGTACCCCGAGAACGTCACCGAGGCCGCCGAGGCGCTGGATGCCGGCATCACGCCCGAGGAGGTGGCCCGCCGGCGCGACATGCGTGACGTGACCACGTTCACCATCGACCCGGCCGATGCCAAGGACTTTGACGACGCGTTGTCCATCAGGAAGATGAAGAACGGCAACTGGGAAATCGGTGTCCACATCGCCGACGTGAGCCACTATGTCACGCCGGGTTCCATCATCGACAAGGAGGCCTATGAGCGCGCCACGTCGGTCTATCTGGTGGACCGCACTATCCCCATGCTGCCCGAGAAGCTGTGCAACAACATCTGCTCGCTGCGCCCCGACGAGGACAAGCTCACCCACTCGGTGGTCATGGAGATGGATGCCGAGGCACGGGTAAAGAAATACAAGATCTGCCACACGGTGACGCGCAGCGACAGGCGGTTCTCCTATGAGGAGGCCCAGCACATCCTGGAGACCGGCAAGGGCGACCTGGCCGAGGAGCTGGCCGTGCTCAACGAGATGGCCAAGCAGCTGAGGAAGCGCCGCTTTGAGGAGGGAGGCTCGGTGTCCTTCAACCGCGAGGAGATCAAGTTTGACATCGACGAGACGGGCAAGCCCATCGCCGTCCACGTGCACGAGGCACAGGATGCCAACAAGCTCATCGAGGAGTTCATGCTCCTGGCCAACTGCAAGGTGGCCGAGCACATCGGCAAGGTGGCCAAGAACAAGACCGCCAAGGCGTTTGTCTATCGCATCCACGACCAGCCCGACCTTGACAAGCTGCAGAATTTTGCCGACATCGCCGCCCACTTTGGCTACAAGGTGCGCACCAAGGGGTCTGGCCGCGACATCAACAAGTCGATCAACAAGATGCTCGAGCAGGCCAAGGGCAAGCCCGAGGAGGAGATGCTGGCCATCCTTGCCATCCGCTCGATGGCCAAGGCCGTCTATAGCGCCACCAACATCGGCCACTATGGCCTGGCCTTTGACTACTACACCCACTTCACCTCGCCCATCCGCCGCTATCCCGACCTGACGGTACACCGCCTGCTCGACAAGTATGCCGCCGGCGAGAAGAGCGTCGATCCCGTCAAGCTCGAGGACCAGTGCAAGCACATGAGCGCCCAGGAGCAGCTCGCCGCCAATGCCGAGCGGGCTTCGATCAAGTACAAGGAGGTTGAATTCATGGGGCAGCGCCTGGGGGGCGTGTTCGAGGGACACATCTCGGGCGTGACCGAGTGGGGCCTGTATGTCGAGCTCGAGGAGACGCATTGCGAGGGTCTGGTGGGCATCCGCGGCCTGGACGATGACTTCTATGAGTTCGACGAGAAGAATTACTGCATCCGTGGCCGCCGCCGTGGCAAGGTCTATCGCCTGGGCGATCCCATCACCATCCAGGTGGCACGTGCCGACCTGATCAAGAAGCAGCTCGACTTTGTCCTCGTGGACAAGGAGAACCCCGCAGGCAGCCACCGCATCGACCGTGAACCCATCACCGAGCAGAACAGCCGCTCGACCAGCGGCCGCATCTCGCGCGAGGAACGCCAGCGCCAGCAATATGAGGGCGGCAGCGCGTCGCGCCGCCAGCAGCGGGGCAACCGTGGCAACAGTACCCGCCGCCAGGCCAAGGAGGCCAAGTCGGGCCGCGCTGGCAAGTCGAGCAAGTCGAGCAAAGCCAGCCGCTCGGGCCGTTCAGGTAAATCCCGCCGCCGCTGATGAGTGAGGCTGTGCAACATAGGGTAAAGCTCGAGACGCTGGGCTGCAAGCTCAACTTCTCGGAAACGGCAACGATGCAATCATTGTTGTCCCAGCACGGCATCCTGCCCGCGGCTGCGGGCGAGGTGCCCGACGTGTGCGTGGTCAACACGTGCAGCGTGACGGCCCTGGCCGACAGCAAGTGCCGTCAGCACATCCGCCACCTCATCCGCCAGTATCCTGACGCACTGATGGTGGTCACCGGCTGCTATGCCCAGCTCAAGGGCAAGGAGATTGCCGAGATCGACGGCGTGGACATCGTGCTGGGCAGCGAGCACAAGGCCGAGATCGCCCAGTATGTCCTGCAGTGGTTCGAGGACCGCCAGCGGCAGCTCGCGGTGACCCCGTCGCTGGACATCCGCACGTTCTCCCCGTCGTGTGACCGGGGCGACCGCACCCGCTACTGGCTCAAGGTGCAGGATGGCTGTGACTACTGGTGCAGCTACTGCACCATCCCCGCAGCCCGAGGCCGCAGCCGCAGCGGCACCATCGCCGACCTTGTGGGCCAGGCCCGCGAGGTGGCTGCCGACGGCGGCAAGGAAATCGTCATCACGGGTGTGAACATCGGCGACTTCGGCAAGAACACGGGCGAGCATTTCCTTGACCTGCTCAAGGCACTCGACGACATCGAGGGCATCGCGCGTTACCGCATCTCGTCGATTGAGCCCGACCTCTTGACCGACGAGATCATCGACTGGTGTGCCCGGTCGCGGGCGTTCATGCCCCACTTCCACATCCCGCTGCAGAGCGGCAGCGACCCGATCCTGAAATTGATGCGCCGCCACTATGACCGGCAGCTGTTTGCCGACAAGGTGGCACGGTGCCGCGAGTTGATGCCCGACTGCTTCATCGGGGTGGACGTGATGGTGGGCACGCGCGGCGAGACCCCCGAACTGTTTGAGGACAGCTACAACTTCATCGCGGGACTCGACGTGCAGCACCTGCACGTGTTCCCCTACAGCGAGCGCCCCGGCACAATGGCCCTGCGCATCCCCTATATCGTGACCCAGCAGGACAAGCAGGAGCGGGCGGCCCGCATGATTGCCTTGAGCGACGAGAAACAGGCCGACTTCACGCGCCGCTACCTGGGCACCGTGCGCCCCGTGCTGCTCGAGCATGGCCGCGGCAAGGGCAAGATGCACGGCTTCACCGACAACTACATCCGCGTGAACGTGGAGCCTGACATGAGTCTGGCCAACCACATTGTGAACGCGAAATTGTTGACCCTGAACGACGACCTGAGCGTCGATGCCGAGGTAATTCATGATATTTGATTAATGAACGAGATAGAAAACATACAGTACCGGATCCATGAAATCCGTGGACAAAAGGTGATGCTGGACTTTGATTTGGCAGCCCTGTATGGTATTGAAACGCGAGTGTTGAATCAATCAGTAAAGCGCAATATCGAGCGTTTTCCTGAGGACTTCATGTTTCAGCTCACAAAAGGTGAATTAGAGATATTGAGGTCGCGAATTGCAACCGTAAATGCTGTTGAAATTCAAGAAGATACAGATTGGAAATCACAAATTGTGATATCCAATTTCTCCAAAATGGGAACTCGCAAACTCCCTTATGCTTTTACCGAGAATGGCGTGGCAATGCTCAGCAGTGTATTGCGTTCGCCACTAGCCATACAGATGAACATTGGCATCATGCGGGTATTTACTGGAATCCGGCGCATGGCGACAACGCTCGCCTTGCCCGACAGTAACGCAGAGCTGAGGAAAGAGATTCAGGCCTTGCGCGACGAAATGAACGAAATCCTTGCCGACCAAAACGAGATCAACGAGGACACCCGTGCCCAACTTGATGCCATCAGCACCGCACTGGCCGAGTTGCAAGATAATGGCCCACGGCGGCGCCGACCCACCATCGGATTCATAAAACAAGATAAGGAATAAAATGAAACAGGTTGCTGTCATCATATTGAACTGGAACGGGGCCGCACTGTTGCGACGCTACCTGCCCACGGTGATTGCGGGCACCGATGCCGCCATTGCCGACGTCATTGTCGCCGACAACGGCAGCACCGACGCGAGCCTGCAGGTGCTTGAGCAGGAGTTTCCCGAGGTAAAGGTCCTCAAGTTTGACCAGAACCATGGTTTTGCCCAGGGCTATAATCTAGCCATCGGGCAGACGATGTACCCCTACACGGTGCTGCTCAACAGCGACGTGCGCACGCCCCAGGGATGGCTCAATCCGCTGCTGGATTACATGGAACGTCACCCCGACGTGGGCGCTGTGATGCCCAAGCTGCTGCACGACCGTGAGGACGGCAAGGAGATGTTTGAGTATGCCGGGGCCGCAGGAGGCTACATCGACTGCCACGGCTATCCCTATTGCCGGGGACGCATCTTCGAGTTTGTCGAGTATGACAACGGGCAGTATGACAACGGGCCGCGCAGTGTCTTCTGGGCCACGGGCGCGTGCCTGATGGTGCGCAGCCAGCTCTATCAGGACGTGGGAGGGCTGGACAAGGACTTCTTTGCCCACATGGAGGAGATTGACCTGTGCTGGCGCATCCGCCTGGCGGGGCATGACCTGATGATGGTGCCGTCGAGCCACGTTTATCACCTGGGCGGCGGTAGCCTGCCCCAAGGCAATCCCAGGAAGACCTACCTGAACTTTCGCAACAATCTGTTGCTGCTCCACAAGAACCTGCCACGAGAGGAGGGCAAGCGCATGCTGCTGGTCCGCCGCTTGTTGGACACGCTGGCCTGGGGCATGGCGATAGCCAAATTGCACTTTGGTGACGCATGGGCGATTATCCGTGCGCACAGGGACTTCCGCCGCATGCGATCGCGCTACACGGCACAACCCGACGTGAACCTGCTCAAGCAGCTGCCTGAGGAGCGTGTCAACATCATCACCGCCCACTACCTGCACGGCATCAAACGCTTCACCGACCTGAAAACAGAATGAACCTAAGGTGTGTCGTCATTCAACTGTCAGAACATCATGAGGGTGTTGCCTGTTCGGGCATTTTGTTGTACTTTTGCCGTATTAGATATTGCTACTTCTGGTAGTAGCTTATAGCCAAACTTTTAATCACATAGATTTATCATTAATTTTTCAATCATTATGAAGAGATTCTGTATGTTTACTACAGGCTTGATGTTGCTCTCGGCATCGGCCGAAACACTGACGGTTTTCAACGGAACCGGTGAAACCAACATTTTAGTTCCCATCTCCATTGATATGCTCGAGGTGGCCAACTCACGCTGCCAGTTGCTCTATCCTGCCGATAAACTCACAGCAATGAAGGATATGGACATCAAGTCAATCACGTTCTACGCCGACGGCATGTGCGCATTGGAGGGTGGTCGGTTGACTATCTCGATGGGAGAGACCAGTATGAGCGAGTTTGTGGACGATTTTGCTGATGGCTTGACCGTTGTTGGCACCACCACGATAACGAGTCAGTGGTTGGAAGATGAGACCTGGGAAATGCCATTCCAGTTCATCACGCCCTACCATTACAATGGAGGGAACCTGGTGTTTGAAGTCTATACTACAACGCCAGGTCACGGCAGCCGAACCGAATTCCTCGGCGCTCCAACCGATTACTCCTCTGCCTTGATAGATATTTATGATTACTCCTTCATGAGGGAGAGTTTCATGCCCAAGACAACCTTTACCTATGAGGGCTCGCTAAACCCCGGTGTGCCTACAGAGAAGACCGGTGCTCCCGTGTTCCACGAGTATACCATCGACGGCATCCCCGCCTACTTTGTTGAGATCCAGAAGGTCGTGACCAGCACCATCTACTACCGCATCAAGAGCAGTCGTGACGGCAAATTCACCGACTGGACCGTCTATGATGACGTCCTGAGCTTCACCCAGGACGGATGGTACTACATTGAGGCTTATGCTGTTGCCGATGGCATGCTGCCCAGCGATCCCATCGCTTGTGAGTTTACAGTTAGCCTTGGCTCATCTACCGGCCAGAACGAGATGGCCACCAGCAAGGAGGTTGCCGGCGTGCGTTACTACAACATGACCGGCCAAGAGATGCAGCAGGCCGACGGCTTGACCATCGTCGTTACCACCTTTGCCGACGGTAGCACGAGCGCTGTTAAAGTCGTCAAGTAATAGGCACCTTCACACGACAAAGCCTCTACTTTCCCAAGCGGAGGCTTTGTCATATCCGTAAAATATTATAATTTTACCGTGCGTAATCACAAGAGGCAGCATCACTATGTTTGACTCATAACAATGATATACAGCCAATTAATAACTAAACAGCATATGAGAAAACTAGGATTTGGACTCATGCGTCTGCCGCTGGTCAATCCGGACGACCAGACGAGCATCGACATCGAGAAAGTGAAGCAGATGGTCGATGTGTATATGCAACGTGGTTTCACCTACTTTGACACCGCCTATCCCTATCATGGCGGCAAGAGCGAGGAGGCACTGCGCGAGGCTGTAGTGAAGCGTTATCCGCGTGAGGCGTTCACGGTGACCAGCAAGATGCCCGTGTGGGCCATCAACGAGGAGGCCGATATGGAGCGCATCTTCAACGAACAGCTGGAGCGCTGCCGCGTCGATTACTTCGACTACTACTGGCTGCATGCCCTCAACCACGAGCGCGTCGAGGTGATGGAGCGCCTGGACGGCTGGGGGTTCATTGCCCGCAAACGGGCCGAAGGGCGCATTCGCCACATCGGCTTCTCGTTCCATGACGACTCGGCGCTGCTGGCCCAGATTCTGGAGCGTCATCCCGAGGCTGAGTATGTACAGCTGCAGATCAACTACCTCGACTGGGATAGTCCCGCCATTGAGGCGCGGACGTGCTATGACCTGTGTGTCAAGCACGGCAAGCCTGTCATCGTGATGGAGCCTGTCAAGGGTGGTTCGCTGGCGCGTGTACCCGAGGCTGTCGATCGCCTGTTCAAGGAGTATAACCCCGATGCGAGCCCTGCCTCGTGGGCCATCCGCTACTGCGCGTCGCTGCCTGGTGTGCTGACGGTCTTGAGCGGCATGAGCACGATGGAGCAACTCGAGGACAACACGGCCTACATGCTGGACTTCGAGCCGCTCAATGACGAGGAACAGGACATCATTGCCCGTGCGACCCAGGTCATCCGCGACGCTATCGCCGTGCCCTGCACCGCTTGTCACTATTGCACCGACGGCTGCCCGCAGCAGATTGCCATACCCGAGTACTTCAACCTCTACAATAATCTGCGTCAATTCCCGGAACAGAAGGGGAATTGCAAACTCTATTACGACCTGCTGGCCAAGAGCCATGGCAAGGCCAGCGAGTGTGTCGAGTGCGGACAGTGCGAGGCGCAGTGTCCGCAGCACATCGACATCATGGACAGCCTCAAGCAGGTCGCCCAGGCCTTTGAGGAGGAAACCAAATAATCATTGAAGAGTTATGTTAGCGAGAACGATTGCGGCCGCTGTGCACGGCATTGATGCTATCAAGGTGGAAATTGAGGTGACGGTGGACTGGGGTGCCGGGTTCATGATCATCGGCTTGCCCGACACTGCCGTCAAGGAGAGTGCCGAGCGCGTGCGCTGTGCCATCAAGCAGGCAGGATATCACTTCCCTGGAAAGAAAATCATGCTCAATATGTCCCCGGCCGACATCAAGAAGGAGGGCTCGGCCTATGACCTGCCGCTGGCCATCGGCATCCTTGCCGGTGATGAGAAAATCAACCCGCTGAAGCTAGACCGCTATATGCTCATGGGCGAATTGTCGCTCGACGGCAGCCTGCGTCCCATCAAGGGTGCACTGCCCATGGCCATTCTGGCCCGTGAGATGCACCTCGACGGCTTCATCGTGCCGCGCGCCAACGCCCTTGAGGCGGCTGTGGTCAATAACCTCAACATCTATGGTGTGGACAATATCATCGAGGTGGTGCAGTTCCTCAATGGAGAGATAGACCTGGAACCGACCACCGTCGATACCCGCGCCGAATTTGCTAAGGCACAGGGCATCTTCCCCTATGACTTTGCCGAGGTCAAGGGGCAAGAAAACGTGAAGCGTGCTTTTGAGGTCGCATGTGCAGGCGGGCATAACATCCTGTTGGTGGGCAGCCCTGGATCGGGCAAGTCGATGATGGCCAAGCGCCTGCCGTCCATCATGCCGCCCCTCACCCTGAGCGAAGCCCTCGAGACGACAAAAATCCACAGCGTTGCCGGCAAACTGCCGCAGGGCACGACGTTGATGACCACGCGCCCCTTCCGCAGCCCCCACCACACCATCTCGCCCGTCGCCCTCGTCGGGGGCGGCAGCTACCCCATGCCCGGAGAAATCAGCCTCGCCCACAACGGCATCCTCTTCCTGGACGAACTACCTGAATTCAATCGCTCAGTTTTGGAGGTGATGCGGCAGCCGTTGGAGGACAGGATTATAAGTATTAGTCGGGCGAAATATTCTACGGAATACCCCGCCTCGTTCATGCTGGTGGCGAGCATGAATCCGTGCCCGTGCGGGTACTACGGGCATCCCAAGAAGAAGTGCGTCTGCAACGAGTACCAGCGCACCCACTACATGAGCAAAATCAGCGGGCCGCTGCTCGACCGCATCGACCTGCAGATCGAGGTCCAGCCCGTCGATTTCGACCAGATGTCGTCAAAGGCCCCAGGCGAACCCAGCGCCGCCATCCGCCAGCGCGTCATCGCCGCCAGAATGCTCCAGGAGCGCCGCTTCAAGGACGAACCCGGCATACATTGCAACGCCCAGATGACGCCGTCCCTGCTCCACAAATACGCCGAACCCAACGCCGCCGGCCTCGAGAAGTTGAAGGACGCCATGGAACGCATGAACATGAGCGCGAGGGCCTACGACCGCATCCTCAAAGTCGCCCGCACCATCGCCGACCTCGAAGCCTGCACCGAGGTCCTCGACCACCACATCATGGAAGCCATCGCCTACCGCAACCTCGACCGCCCCACCTACCTCGGCAGCGCATTGTAGTTTTTGCTACCTCATCAATGCAAATCCAAAAAGAAGTTCAATTCACTGATAGACAATGTGTTGCAAAAATGCTGAGTTGTTAAGAGTCTCTTAACAACTGCCTACAAAATTACATCAAAAGAACCGTCCCTTTTTTCACCTTTTGTTGATCAATCAGTTGAATACGTGTCTAACAAGGAATGTCAGTAGTAGATGATGTGGCGGTCGTAACTGAGTGAGCCCAGGATGCCCCATCCATCTTTGATATTGCTGTAGAGTCCTATCGGTGTCATGTAAACATCATCGGTGGAGATGCGGAATACCTGATAGGATTTCAAGAAATAGTACAGGTCTTGGCTGATTGTCTGTAATTCTAAGATTACATGGGGATTATCACCATTGCGTTTGCGGGACTCTACTGTAAAAGTATATTCCTGGCCATCAAAAAGATGGTCATCAAAGACATTGCTGAACCCCGCCTGCCAGTCACCGAATGGTTTGGTGAGCATATTGTCAGAGAAGATGATGTCATCGGATGTGAAAACATCTGAAAGATTGTATTGTTTATATGTGATTGTTCCCAGTGGTAGTTCTTTTTCAGCAACCCCGCACACTCTCAATCGGTAGAAATTGTGCTCACCTGCCGGGTCGTTGATCTTCAATGTGATTGACATCACTGAATCAACTCCGAAGCGGTCAAGCGGGTTCCCGACAATTATTGAGCCGTCATCGCCATTGTCCTTATAGACAACTTCTGTTTTAGCAATTTGGGCCCTTTGTATCTTCTCAATTTTTGTACTGGCACTGATGTCATGATACCCAGGAGCTCTCACTTTGACAGAAATGTTGTCGCCCTCTTTAGGGACATAATCGCAATTATAGGCATAGGGACTGACTGGATTATATGTCATCGCGTACTTGTCCGCGCCATTGACTGTCACTTCGACTTGGGCATTATTGATGGCGATTTCTGTCCTGTAGAGCGTGTCCAGTTCACTGTAATAACTACTATAATGTGAGAACACGACGGTCGGATTGTCGTTGACAGTGAAAGACCGTGAAAGTCTCATTGAAAACGGCTCACCTGGAACCGCAATGGCATAGACCGCAATGCCACTGTCATATTGTCCGCTGAAGTCTATCTCTTTTTCACAACTCGATAATATGGCGAGTAGAGAAATGAAAAGTATGATATGTCGATTCAGTTTGTTCATCAGTTTAAAACTTTTGGGTGAGTGAGATTGACGGCATGAATGGGAAAGGACAGATGCCTTTTAGTATGGCTTTTTGATCCTTGTAACCGATATACACGTTGCTGATGTTGTAATGATTATAGACATTATAGATGCCCAAGCCTATCACGCTCTCGCCAAGGCGGGACTTGATTGAGAGGTTGGCATTGATGTCAAGGTGGTGGGAATCAGGCAGTTTGAAGTCATTGATGTTGCGGAATGTGTGGAACGGTTGGGCAACACCGATAAGACCTTCGCTGAAAGCAACTTTATAAATGTCAATACCGTATGGGGATGTGATGGCAGATATATAAAAAAGAATCTCTCCGTATGCAACAGCCGGGATGTTGTAATTATACTCCCTTAGGCTTTGACCGTAGGTAATGGCATAGGGGACAGTGCCCCTGCGGCCCGACTGGTAAGTCCATGAAGCGCTCAAGTCAAGCGCAATCTTTTCAGAGAAAGTAAAATGATGGGACACGTTTACTGAGAAGTTGTGCCTGCGGTCGGTAGAGGCATAGAACTCCTTGCCACCGTTGATTTCGTTATCAGGCCTGTCAAAAGTACGCAACGCCTTTGACCAGGTATAACTCAGCCAGCCTGTGGTGTTTCCTAATTTCCTTTCCACGAGCACTTCAAATCCATAACTGCGTCCTTTTCCTTGCGCCACAATCTCTTGCCAGTCCTGGTTGGCGATGAAATAGGTGGCGCCATTGCGGTACTCCAGCACGTTATCCATCGTCTTATAGTAGGCCTCAGCAGCAAAATTAAAGCCCTGCCAGTCATAGTTGACGCCCACGCCATAGAGGTCGCTCTTCATCAACGGGATATCCTTGGTAATCGGCACCCATATGTCGCTGGGCATGATCAGGCTGTTGGTGACCAGACGGTGAATGCCCTGCGTCATGTGAGTATAGGATGCTTTAACGGAGAGGTTGTCGCCTATCAGATATCGCAACGACAGGCGGGGTTCAAGGGCAATATAGGATTTGCCGGTGACAAAATAGGAACTCAATCTCAAGCCGTAGTTGAGTTTAAGGTGGTGGAAGACGGTGAAATCATCTTCGGCATACAGTGCAAGGTTATTGATGAACATCTCGTCGCCATTCGTGTAGTCTATGTACTCCTTGTACTCGTCATATCTCGACTCCTCATCGGAAATTACACCTTTAAAGTTTAATCCGCCTTGAAACCGCTTGATGGTTGCATCCTTGAAGATCTTGGTACTTGGATCCAGCCATTGTCTGGATAGCTTCAGGCCGTAGCGCAGCCAGTGGGCGTTCCCTGCCTTCAGCGATGCGTCAACAGTGAGCGCCAGGTCTTTGATGCCTGAATGGGCGGTAATGCTTGCCGTCTCGTCATGGGAATAGAACAGACGATAGAGGTCGGTGATTTTGTTGTCAATCCTGCTGGTGACAGCCATGTCATACATGTACTGGCCGTAATTCAGGTTGACGTTCAGCCGATGGTTTGGGGTGATGAAAGAGGTGAAATAGAGGCTTGAGAGCAGATTGTTCCACCGGCTCTCGTTGCTGCTGGCACGGTAATCATCCTCCTTGTATTGTTTTTCGGTCAAGATATCAACCCTGCCGATGGTGCTTTCACTGCGGCGGCTTTCGGTGGGTGATTCATTGTCGGTGTCCTTGCCGTAATAGAACACCGCTGACAAGCGGTTGCGCTCATTGAACTTATGCACTAACTTGGCAGTGATGTCATAGTAGCGCATGTTGCTATATGGCTGCAACGCTTCGGGTCGGTCATAGAAATGCTTCAAGACTGGCTTGGCAATCAAGTCGAAATAAGACAGGCGGGCTGCCACATTGAATGATGTGTGCCCTTTCCAGATGGGTCCTTCGGCCTGGATGCGGCTTGAAAGTGTTCCCAAACTTAGCAGACCATGATAATGGTTATAGTCGCCCTCCTTGATACCTACGTCGACCACGCTCGACAGGCGCGAGCCATAACGGGCAGGAAAAGCGCCGCGATAGAAGTTGATGCTGCCCACCATGTCGGGATTGATGGCGCTGACATACCCTCTCAGATGCTCTGCATTATAGATGGCTGAGCCGTCGAGGGTGATATAGTTCTGGTCATAGTCGCCGCCACGTACAAAGATGCCAGCACTGCCCTCGGTACCAGATTGGACACCAGGGAGTTTCTGTATTGACTTGAGCACATCAGGCTCGCCCAAGAACACGGGAACAGACAGGATTTGCTCCTTGCTGAGCGTTACGGCGCTCATCTGTGATGAAGTCACGCCGAAGTTGTTGCGGCTGCCATAGACCACAACATTCTCAAGATGCACGCCACGTGATAAGGCACTGCTGTCACTTGGGGCAACTTTTGTCGTATCGACAGGTGTTGCCCCTAATGACAATGTGCATACAGTCATCAGTAGCAGCTGAATCAGAGTTCTTTTCATCACTAATCATTTGGTATTGTATGCCAAATCAATCTTGCGTAAGAAGAATTAGCATCATAACCATCAATCGGTGCTGCCGATAACGGTCTGTCAAGAATCATCCTGCTGCTCCCGTTATCGCTCAGGTCAAGAGCAATAATGACATAATTTTCGACAGGAATAGCAAATCCCGAGTGGATTTCTGTTCGAGGTGTTGAAATCAATTCCTTGCCATTGATGGAAAAATCCCTGATTTTACCTTCCTGCTTTGGAAATTTACTATATTCTATGGTACCGTCAACATGTATGTTGGTAGGCCAATATCCACCAAACTCTTTCTTAGGTGACACATGGGAGTTGTCATAGTAAAAGCCATAGTCAAAATACCACTCATGCTCAGTCAAGGCTTTGCTTAACTCAGCTGAAGTGTAGTCAATATTGGCATTAACCAGAACACCATTTTCCAAGAATATCTTGCCATTACCATCTTGAACTCTAGTGATTTCATCAGGTTTCACAGGTTCGGGCTCATCGCTGTGACCACAGGAAACAGCCATCAGCCCCGCTGCAAGTAGCATCAGTATTAAAGTTATCTTCTTCATAGTTGTGATGTAGTTTAGTTATTGTATTCAGCAAAGATATTTATTGTGCAAGTATTCAGGCATATCTAATGAGTGAAACGTGCTAGCCTTCCGTCTCACGCAAATACCCCTTTTTATATATAGACACACAAAGTCTCATTTACTAAACCCCAAAAAACGATTTTTTTATTCCGCGAGAAAGAATCAGAACTTCACGCCGAAGGCCAGCTGGATGTTTCTTTGTCGTGTTCATTGTTATCTATTGTTTTGGTTTAGTAATCATCGTAATTTTAGACTGCAAAGTTAGCAAAGATTATCGTTAAATTGACTAAAATGTGGACTAATTCCGACTTAATTTTCGGAATTACAAAACACTGAATATCAATCATATAAAAAATAAAATTCTAATTTTGACTTAATAGGCACAAATGATGGGGCTGAAAGTGTTAAATTTGCATGTGGATTTCACCGTTTTCTCGTGAGAATCCAGCCTAAACTTATTTGACAAATGATACACTCCAGGAACATCATCATTGTACTTTTGGCCGTCTTTGCTCTCATGTCAGTAGGCTGCCATCATGACAACGCCACCATGCAGCAACTGGCAGGAATCGACTCCATGGTCTATCACCAGCAAGAGAGGGAGGCGTTGCCCATACTCCAGAAAATGGACGTCAACGGCTTCAACGACGAGGAAAAGTCCTATTACTCGTTATTGCTCGCCATGGCACAATATAAATGCTATCAACCATTCACCAGCGATTCGGCCATCAACGAGGCCGTTGAACACTACAGGAAATCGAACGACAAGGTGAAATACCTGAAAGCCCTTGTGGCCCAGGGGTGTGTCAATGAGGACTTGGGGCACCTTGATCTAGCGGTTGAGAGTTACCATCATGCCGAGGAACTGCTGTTAGCCACCGATAGTTCAATGATCGCTTATGCCAAATTGAGAATGGGTGTACTCTATCAAAATCAGATTATTGGCTCCAATACCATTGCGCTGCAGAAGTTGCAAGAAGCCCTGCCTTTATACCGAAGTCTTGGAGATAGGCACTATGAACTCATCTGCCTTTCAAGTATTGCCGGGATTTATCGAAACATTGAAGAAAAGCACGATTCAGCAGTTATCTATCTCAATGGCGCCATTGATTTAGCTAAATCCTTGAATGAACAAAATGTGGTGTTTGCCAATCTTTTTCTTCTGTCTGAGTATTATCTAGTCAGGGAACATGATTATGAAAAGGCGAAGTATTATGCCCTCCAAGCAATATCAACAGACGGAATAACGATAGATCATCCGAGAGCGCATTATCGTCTTGCTTCGTCTTACTTGTTCCTGGGACAACCCGACTCTGCTGTTTATTATCTAAACAAAGCCCCTATTGCCAAGAGTGCGATGGACAGCATTGTTTATTATGAACTCATGTCCGAACTGGAGCACCGTTATTGGAAAAATGAAGGGAAATCCAAAAACTACATCCAACAAGCACATGCCATAGCCGATTCTTTGACCATGAACAGCCTCAATCACCGATTATTGGCTGTGGAGAAGAAATATGATGTGCAGTTGGCGGAGTTGAACAAGATTAAATACCAGTCAAGATTTAGAGGTGCACTGCTGGCATTGGCGGGAGTGATCATCGCTTCGCTGCTACTGTTGTTGGGGCTGATGCGTTACCGCAACCGATTGAAGATGAAGCAGAACGAGGCCGAGATGCTGAAGGCCGACCTTGAGGACTCGTTGACGAAGCTGAAAAAGATGCAGCGACTGCTCGGCGACGGTGAGCAGTCCGACGATGGCAAGAACAACCATAGCAACAAGTTGCGTGCCATCGTTAACCAGCAGATTGACGCCGTGCAGCAACTGATGAAATTGTCTTACCAATATCACGGCGAGGATTTTGCCGTCAAGTTTAGGGAAGCGATGACCTTGCCCAAGACGGGCGATGAGAGCAACTATTGGTCCAATCTGCAGACCCTGGCCAACGACCTGCACGACAACATCCTGGTCAAGGCCCAAGAGACCGCTGGCGGTACCCTGAACGACAGCGAACTTAATCTGTTGGCCCTCTATTGCTTTGGTTTTTCCTTCACGACAATTATGGTGACGATGGGCTACAAACATATCGGCACGGTTTATAACAAGAAGAACCAAATCGACAAGAAACTAGGTGTTCCCGACCTCGACGACTTCGTGAGTCAATACCAATGACGTCCCGGACTAAAGCCATGTCTGTTATACTCTATTATCTATAGACACACTTACACCGATTTACTAAACCCTTTTCCACTACTTTTTTTGATCAGGTGGCAAAAGTACCTATTGAGACCAATGCCCGCAACCCCCAAATGGGTGAATAGTCAGCCGAGGGCGACATGACGTACCCTCGGCTGGCCACGGTATCGAAGAAGCAATTACTGTGTATTCTATCTACAGGCGGTTGAGTTTGTCTGTACCACAAGGAAAGCCATGTGCCGAATATCTATGGTCTACAAAGATTTCATGATGGCGCTGTTGATGATGGGATTGATCTGCACATCGCTGCGGTCGGTCTTTTTGCCGAAATTGAGGGCGTAGGTCACCTTTAGGCTCACGTTGCGGCCTGCTGTTTCGTTCATGCGCCAGCGGTCCATATTGTAGCAGCCATAGTCCATCCACTCGTGGCTCTTATAGAAGGCAAATCGGGACGGTTCTTTTGATGTAAAATCCGCCACCATCGGTAGGCGGGCTTCTGCCAAAGAACTATTGCAAATATAGGCATTTTTTTTACAATTGCGCCCAACTTGCTTGTGTTTTTTTACTTGAGCAGCCTGGGAAATACATTTTTGTTGTGTATCTTTGTCGGGAAATTACTGAGAGATAATCAGGTTACATCCGTCCCTGAGATTTGGCAGTCAACGCCTGCCAAATTACAAATAACTAAAAGTCAACACGATGAAATTTGGCGGTCAGTGCCCGCCAAATTAGTGCGATACCAGACTCAGGAGAATCGGGACGGTTTGATGTAATATTTCCTTGTCTTGTGGTAGAAAATTGAAAATCATGGGAATTTTATTTTGAAAATCTTGGGAAAAAACTATGCTTTTTCTGGTTCGTTATCCATAACCCGGCGCAGTTCTTCTTCGGTAGGCAGAACCCTTCTGACATCCTCAGCACTCTTGTAGGTGGCTACGCCCATCGGGTTGTCATAGCCTTGAATCAGGAATTCGACAAAACTCTTATCGGCCCGTTTACACAGAATGATGCCAATACTCGGGTTCTCGAAAGGC
Source organism: Muribaculaceae bacterium (assembly GCA_017453505.1). Taxonomy (GTDB): domain Bacteria; phylum Bacteroidota; class Bacteroidia; order Bacteroidales; family Muribaculaceae; genus Sodaliphilus. The sequence continues at coordinate 765 of JAFTEU010000002.1, read as the reverse complement.
TTTTTCACATCGGTATCGAGAATACGCAAATAGGCGCTCAGTTGCCCCAGGTAAGCAGGTTTGAAATCCCCACGTTTTAATTCCACCACAACGAGAGCAGCCAACTCACGATTGTAGAACAATAAGTCGGGGTAACTGTGGTGACCATACTTCTCTAAGTGGTACTGATTCCCCACAAAGGCAAAGTCTCGCCCAAAAGTCATGATAAAGTTCTTCACGTTTTGAATAATCGCCTTTTCCACCTCGCGCTCGTCCACATCGGCCTCATCCCTTGCCCCGATCTCTTCCACATTGATGAAATCCAGCAGGTACTCATCCTTAAACATTTCGATGGCGCGGATAGCACTTGTCGATGCGGGAATGGTCTTAGCAAAATTATTGGGCAGTCCCCCTTGATGATGATAGAGATCCTGCTTCAACAATTCACGGAGTTTGTATTTGTCCCATTTGTTGATGTAGGCCTGATGGATATAGAAAATGCGTTCACCCAAGTCTTTGGCCTTAGCCAATATCTCACAATGATGAGTAAAACTGATGCCCAGAAAAGCCTCAAGATTCAATTCATCAGCCAATGGCCGATGAATTAGCAGCGACAACCCTGAAATATCAATAATATTTTCATTATCCTAAAATCCGCAACTCATAGTCATGCGGCCTGATTTAGCTGTCAGGTGTCCGATTTGACGGTTTTCTTGCCGTCATGGCTGTGGTAATGTATGGTTCTCACACAGCATCCCCTTACCCCGTCAGGCATTACAGGGGCAT
>JAFTEU010000053.1 GCA_017453505.1 Muribaculaceae bacterium | reverse complement strand
TCCCTGGCGGGTTGCTCCTCAGCAGAGCCCGTTTCCGTTTCAACTCTCTGACCACAAAGATACTAACTATTCTTGAACTTTTTGTGCTAGAATGTTAAAAATGTTAATTCCCTTGGTGTGCAACATAGAAAGAAAGACAAGAAGGACAATTTTTTTATTCTTGCCTTTCTTGTCTTTTTTTCAGGGTCGATTTGCTGCCAGAAAACCATTGAAATTCCCGAAAAATCATGATTTTTGCGGAATAATTGTTGCGTGATTCTATTGAGGGGATGGGCGGAATTGTTGCTTGTCGGGGAAGCATGTGGCCATGTATTTGTTGACGAGTTCGGGCTGGAAGTGGAGGAAATTGTCCTCGGGGAACTCAAGCCACACGTAATAGTTGTCACACCGCAGCACGACGGTGTCGTTGAGCACGATGTTGCTATCCTGACTGTTGAGGTCGTCTTTCTCTTTTTCTTGCAGAGGCCTGTCGTAGAGAATGAAAGTATAACTCCTGCTGGTGCCGTAATGGGTGAAAATCAGTTCTATCGGTGTTGTGCCCACATTATAATTGAATCCGATAACGCCTGCCTTGTGCATCAGGTCTTGCAGGCGGTTCTTGTCGATGCCCAGTATGAACAGCATCGAGTCGGCCACCTGCTCGTCACGGGTTGACATGAAGCATTCGGGATAAACATCATCTTGACCGTGCTCTGCCGCAAATTTCTTGAGGAAGTCATATCCCCGGAAATCGGGTGAACCAGCCACTAGCCTCAAGAATCTGCCTGCCTCGTCCAACTCGTAACTCTCGATAAAGGCAGCATCCTCTCCAAATTTCATGGAGTCAAGCGGCCGCTGTGGCAGGTCTCGGCGGATGTGGTTGGCCAGATTGTTCATCTCTTGAAGGTGTGACGTGTAGTGGTCTGCCATCATTTGGGCTGTGCAAGGTTGAGACTTGGGCAGGAACAGACCGTATCCCATTATGACGGCCAAATTACCCACGGCTAGCGTCAGCAGCAGCCACTGCCACCATCGCCGTGGCATAATAGAGATGGCTACAGCGATAATCAAGGTGAGCATCAGCACGATCGCAATGCCATGGTTAACGGCCCCGTGTAGGAGGAAATACAGGAAATCCTGATTATCGTTGGCACCAAGGATGATGCTGGCGCTGATGGTTACCGAGATATAAATGAGTATCAGCATGCACCATGCGGCAAGCAGGAATAGCAGGATATGCTTGATGCTCTTTTTCATGATTCATGATCGCTGGCTGCGATGGCGCAGACGTTTGCCTAAGATAAAAATGAGTATCAGCAAGCAGCATGCACCAAGCACGTATAGCAGGATATGTTTATTGCTCTTGTGATTAACGGTGTCGGCACTGCTCAAGGCTCGCCCTGCGTCGTACTTTTTGACGAATGCTTCAGGGTTATTCAGAAACTCTTGCCGCAGGGCGTTGAAGTCGATATGGTTGGAACCGTCTGTTTCCAAGGAGATATAGGTGTCGACCAGATGCTCACAATGCAGGAATCTTGAGAACTCGATGAGTTCGTCGCCCTGCTTCGCCTTAAAGGCGTCTCTAAGGGCGTATGCGGGTGAGTCCTTGATGGTCAAGTCCTGCAAAGAATCGTCTTCGATAGTCAGGTCGATAAGATGTTCCGAGGTGTCAGGCCACTCTATTACGATGTAATTGGAGCGGAGTCCAATATACTGTTCGTGGAATTCGGCAAAGTTATCATTTGTCTCGATGTCAAAGAAATCGGCTGGGAAATCCTTGCGGAAACTGATGGTGAGGTTGCGACACTGTGGCATGAGTGCCTGAAGGCTGTCGAGGCATTGCGCCTGGACCGCAGCGCAGCATTTGTCCCAGAATCTCACCAGTTCACGGCACTTGCCACCCTCAGGGCTCCAGCAGTAGGCCGCTATTAATCTGTTGCCAAAGGTGTAGGTTGTGCCGTCACAGCCTCGTCGCTCGAACAGGAACGATGAGGCCTGAACCGAGGACTCGAGCAGTCTGTAAAGAACCTTCATGATGCTGTCTGGGACATGCAGGTCGGAGGTGGTCACGTATTTGTTGCGGTCGAACTTCGCGTAGTGCAACGTGCCAGCGGTGTCGGCAGACAGGGCATACTCGGTATCAAAGGAGGGTAGCACAAGATAGTAAAACTGTGTCCCCCACGGGTCATCTCCGCCCACCAGCAAGTGCTTGAGCAGGAACTGGTCATGTCCCGAAACGCGTTCATAAAGCGGTGATGTGGGCACCAACCTGCCACCGGCTCTCGCAATAGACCCCAAAATGGCTATCAGTGTCAGACAAGCTATGATCCGAGAAAGATTACTCCTTATTTCGCAGTGATTCTTCTTCATAGTTACATCCAATCTTTCAAGTTATTGCCGCTTGCAAAGTTATATTTTAATTGAGATTGCGCCAACTTTTTTGTGGTTTTTTGGCGCAATCTTTGGTTTTTGGATAGATTGCGCCGATCTTAATTCACGGTTGGGGCCTATCGCTGGATGTAGGGTGGTGATCCAATAAGCGAGCAGGCCGAAGGGGATGATGAGGATGAGGGCTGCGAGGGCCACAACACCCAGGCTGAGGATGATCATCATGACTAAAAGATAAGATTCAGTATATTAACTGTCTAACAGAGGGACTATTTAAACAACTGATCACCTATTACCTGCCTTATCACTTGTCGAGAATAGGTATTGTTCAATAGCCCATCAGGAGTGATGAAGGCAGAGGTAATTGATTTCCTTGTTTTGGTGACTTTCTTGAAAATCCTCTGTCGTCGATTCATTAATGTATTGTAATCCTTGGAAATCTCATATTCTCCCCGACTGTACTTCATTTCGCAGATGGTGATGGTTTGATCAGAACGGTCAATTAATAGGTCGATTTGGGCTCCATGCTTCAAGTCATCATCAACTTGATTGTCCGATAATGCTTCTTTAGTGGGTTTGTAAGTCCATGAGCATGGTGTGTTGATGCTGCCGTCGATTCCTAAAGCATGAACTATCTGATCCAAATGGTTGAGACATACTATCTCGAAGGCATAACCGCACCATGAGGAGTAATTATTTGTTGATTGCATCTTCTGCCAATAGTTGCTCAGGAAGTGCTTATCACCGTGCATGAATCTGAGATAAAATAGTGTGAATGGGTCAATAAGCTGGAATATCTTTTCTTTTTTCTGTTTATTGTATAGTATATAGCTTCGTATGAAAGAACACTCTTCCAGTTCGCGTAGAAGTTTTGTTAAGTTTCCATTATTGGTGAGATTAGCTTCTTTGATGATTTCTAATCTCGTCATGCCCATGCCCTTCTTGTGTAGTGCAGTGATTACAGCAAGGTGTTTTTCTGCTTTCTTGAATAGTGATCGGAACACTTTTTGAAACTCATCAACCAGTTCACCGCCACGAGTGAAACACAACGATTGAATATTCTCGGCTACACTTTTTTCTCGTTCGAAAAGTGAGAGATAATAAGCTACGCCTCCCACTGCCATGTAACACTCTATGAGTTCGTGTCGTTCATAAGGGAAGTCAAATGATTTGAAAAACTCCTCTGTCTCATGGAGTGTAAATGGCGATAGCAGAATCGTGTGTGTGGCACGGTTGTGGAGCCCGCCTCGTGAGTTGATGACGTTATCAAGCATCCATGTTGTGGCACTACCACAAACGATGAGTTTTATATCACGACGATAAGCTGCCCAGTCATTCCAGAAGTGCTCTAATGAACTGATAAAATTAGACCCGTGCGTGTCAAACCAAGGCAGTTCGTCGATGAAGATGATTTTTGGGCCTTCTTCTATTTCATTGGCGATGAAGGAAGATAGCATGTGGAAGGCTTGAGTCCAACTTTTGGGGCTCTCGGCTTGTCCCATAAAGTTGCCGAGCGCATAACCAAAGTTTTCTAATTGTTCAGTAGTGCTGACATTTTCCTTTCCAGTCATGCGGAAAGCGAACTTGCCTTCAAATAATTCTTTGACCAGAAATGTTTTACCGACTCGACGACGACCATATATCGCGATAAATTCTGAACGGTTGCTGGTTACATATTTTTCAAGCCGTTCTATTTCGGTTTTGCGTCCAATGATGTTCTCCTTCATAAGCATTAATTTTTGGCGCAAAGTTATATTTTTTTTGAGATTGCGCCAAATTTTTTGTGATTTTCGGCGCAATCTTTGGGTTTTTTGTGGATTGCGCCGAAAAATAAGTGATTTTTGGCGCAATCTATGCTTTCTTCTACGATTGCGCCAATTTTGAAATGGCTATTTGGGCTTATCGCTGGCTGCGAGGGTGGTGATCCAATAGGCGAGCAGACCAAAGGGGATGATAAGGATGATGGCAGCAAGAACCACAAAAATCAGGCTGAGGAGGATTACCACTACCAGGGGATATGTCTCATGGTCCCCGCTGCACATGATGAGCAGGAAGAGCACCCAAGGCATCCCGATAAAGAATAACAGCATTTTCATGCCTAGCAGTATCCATGAGCCGAAGTGCTCCTGGCGGCAGGCGAGGTGTATGCTCAACCATGAGAAACCCATGACCAGGAGAGAAGGCAGAATGGACCCAGCGAGGGTGAAGCCATCAATCACGAGCAGGCAACATGCCGCCACACCCAGTAGCAGCGAGAACAGCACTGTCACCAGGTGGAATTTTCTTTTCTTGTCTGCAGGTATTATCATGTTGACAATCAGTGGTTGAGGTAGCGGTTGGTGCGCAGGGCGATGTTGTCGCGCAGGAGGTCGCGGTAGAGCCAGATTTCGCGGGAGTGGTAATTGCCTTCCTTGCCGATGAGGGGCAGGATGTAGTCGGTGCCCGTGTAGCCGTCCACGAGCAGTAGGCCTGATGTCGGGTCGAGGGTGACGGTCAGGGTGTCCTTGTGCTGCTGGTCGAGCGGAATGAGCGGTGAGGGCTCGGTGATGAGCGTGGCGGGAGTGGCATCGGTGTGCCAGTTGACGGGGTTAATGGCGACGGCACTACGCTCCCATCCCGTCATGACACAAGAGACATCATGCACCGAGTTGTAGCAGATGGTCACGCCCGTGTCGTCGGCACCGCTGGCGGGGATGATGTGGGGATTGTTCTTGAGATCTTCACTCGAGATGGCAACACCGATGGCATAGGCGGCAATCATGCGCCCGCGAGTGTCAGCATCCATGTCCTTCATGAGGTCGAGCATAATCATCGCACCCTGGCTGTAGCCGGCCAGGACAAACGGGCGACCGTGGTTCAGGTGATCAAGGTAGTACTTGAAGGCGCACCGCATGTCCTCGCTGGCGATGGGCAGGCGGGCCTGCACGAGGCTGTCGCTGGTAAACGTCTGCAGCGAGCACTGGCGGTAGTAGGGCGAGTAGTAGTTGAGCGAACCGCTCAGGAGCGCATCCACACCTTGCATCTCGCTCAGGATGGGCTGGCGGGTGCTGTCGTTATAGGTGTCGGCATAGTGGCAGACGGTGCCGTCGGGCAGCGTGTAGTCGCCCGTCTCGGTCGAGGTGATGTAGAAGATGTCGGCCTGGGCACCGCGGTCGGTGATGTGCCACTGCGACGGGTCGGCATACTCGGGTGCAGAGGGCAAGTAGTCCGCCCACCCTTGGGGTTCGTTGCCATGCTTACCGCACTGGACAAAGAGCAGGCAAGCCGTCATGGCGATGATGATTCGGAGGAATGATTTCATGATTGACGGGATTTACTTGCCATACATGATGCTGTCGATGTGCTGAATGAAGGGTCGCAAGGTGTTGAGGTCCTTGAGTGTGAGCGTGTCGGTCCTGAAATCGGATTGTTCAGGTTGCTCGGCATTGATGCTGATGTCCTGTGTTCGTTGGTCGGTAAAAGCCATGACCTCTTCCTCGCTGATGCCGATGAGTGCCATATTCTTACGGTTATAGTAACGGATGTTGGCCGCTACATAGTCGAGCCAGTACTTGCGGACGTGGAAGTCCTCGATTTTCTGTCTAAAGACGTTGTTGGTCAGCAGTTTGGTCAAAGTGTGCTCGCCAGGCTTCATCTGGGACACCACTTGACTGATGCATGCCTCATATTCGTTGACCCACTGGCTCCAATTGGCCTCCTCGGCATTCATCTTAGAGAAGCAGGCTCCCACATTGTCGATAAACTGGAAGTTACCCATGTTCTTCCATGTCTCGATATTGTTGCTGAAGATGTTCTCGGCAGTTTTGTCATGGGTAATCACATCAACAAGTGCCAGAACTTCGTTGATCAAGTTGCCGACTTCTTCGGGAGGAATGTTGTCGAGTTTGTCTTGCGGCAGGCTGCGCATCCAGGCTCCGATAGAGTCGCAGCGGGCAATTTTCTGGGACATGTCTTCCACGTTGCGGGAGAATTGCTCGATGTTGCTCATCACCATCATGGCCGACATCTTGCGGTCTTGTGCCCGCTGGCAGCGGTCGAGCATGCCGGCGGTGCCAAAGGTGAGAACAATCGAGATGGTGGTGCCGACCACGGTCAACAACAGCTCTCTCCATGTAGAGCCATGCGCCCAGGAACGTGCTGTGCGTGGCATCCTGATTTTGATTCTAGGGGTTTTCATCGTTGAGTATTGTTAAGAATGTGAGTTGTGTTGTGTCTTGCGCAGTTCCCAGAAGGCGACTGCCGCAGCGGCGGCTACGTTGAGGGAATCGACACCATGCTTCATGGGGATGCGCACGACGTGGTCGGCTGTGGTGATGACGTGGCGGGCCAGGCCGTCGCCCTCGGTGCCCATGATCAGGGCCAGTCGGGGTATCTGCTTGAGCCGTGGGTCATCGAGCGTGATGCTGTCGTCGCTCAGGGCCATGGCGGCGGTGACGAAGCCCAGTTCGTGCAGGTGGGGCGTGACGGGCTCGTCGATCCACGTCCAGGGAACGAGGAAGACCGATCCCATCGACACGCGCACGGCGCGTCGGTTGAGCGGGTCGCAGGCGGTCGGTGTCAACAGCACCGCATCGATGCCCAAGGCGGCTGCCGAGCGGAAGATGGCCCCGATGTTGGTCGTGTCGGTCACGCCGTCGATGACGACGATGCGGCTGGCATTGGCACACACCTCGCTGGCGGGGCGGGGCAGGGGACGGCGCATGGCGCACAGCACGCCGCGCGTCAGCGTGTAGCCGGTCAATGCGGCCAGCAGGTCGCGCTCGCCCGTATAGACGGGAATGTCGCCGCAACGCTCGATGATGCCCGCGGCATCTCCCGTGATGTGCTTGGCCTCGCACAGCAGCGACAGCGGCTCGTAGCCCGCGTCGAGGGCGACGTGGATGACCTTGGGGCTCTCGGCGATGAAGATGCCCTTGTCGGGCTCGAGGCGGTTGCGCAGCTGCGCCTCGGTCAGTGTGCCATAGACCTCCACCCCCGGGTGTTCAAGTGATGTGACTTTTATTATTGCCATGAGTTGATGGGACGTGCAAGTTGCTGGTTGGGGGCTGCTTCGGCGCCCTGGATGGCGCGTACCTGGCGCTGGAACTCGAGGGGGCGCTTGATGTAGCGCAGCACGATGGTGCCTGCACCGGTTCCAGACACCTTGATGGTGCCGTAGTTGCAAAGGCGACCCCAGAAACTCTGCTCGGCCAGGATGCTCTCGACCTTGCTGATGACGATCTCGTGGGCATGGCGGTGTATCCAGCCGTGACTGTGGAAGAAGCGCTTGTCGCTCACAAAGATGGTCGTCGTCAGGTTGCGGATGAAGCTGCCGAGCCGCAGGTAGGCCCACTTGCTGAGCTTGGGTTGATAGACGATGGTCTCCCCGGGAGCAATGATTTTGCTGATTTTCATAACATATCCTAAAAGTTGTGCAAACCGAAAACAAATACAAATATATTTGATTTTTGTTAAGGTGCAGCCAAATTAATCAAAAAATTGTTTCTTATTGGGCAAAGTTATACATTTATTTCCACATTATTTATTAATTTCGCACCGAATTTTTTAAAACGACACTAATTAAGGAAATGGCAACAGATATCGAAAATAAAAAGGAAAAGAAAGAGGAAGAAAAATACGTGCGTCAGACCGGTTCGCTCAAGGAGCGCCTGGGACGCGTGAAGAAGACGCGCTGGTGGCGCTTCGGTGCCGTGGCGCTGATCTATGTGCTGTGGACCATCTGGATGGGCAACCCGCTGTTGCTGCTGGGCCTGCTGCTGCTGGGTGACATCTACCTGACGCAGTTCCTGCCCTGGGGAGCCTGGAAGGGCCTGGAGAACAAGACGCTGAAGACCATCATGAGCTGGGTGGACGCGATCGTGTATGCCCTGGTGCTGGTTTATTTCCTGTTCCTGTTCGTCGGGCAGAACTACCAGATTCCCTCGTCCTCGCTCGAGAAATCGTTGCTGACGGGCGACTTCCTGTGGGTGAACAAGGTGACCTACGGCCCCCGTGTGCCGCAGACGCCGCTGCACTTTCCGCTGGCCCAGAACACGCTGCCCATCCTGGGCTGCAAGTCTTATATCGAGTCGCCGCAGCTGTCCTATCACCGCCTGAAGGGCCTGCGCAATGTGGAGCGCATGGACATCGTGGTGTTTAACTTCCCCGCTGGCGACACCGTGGCATTGAAGATGCCCAACCCCGACTATTACACCCTGTGCCATGAGCGAGGCCGTGACGTGGTGCGCAACAATAAGGAGATCTTCGGCGACATCATCTACCGTCCCGTTGACCGCCGCGACAACTACGTGAAGCGCTGCCTGGGTCTGCCTGGCGAGACCTTGCAGATCAAGGACGGCATCGTCTATGTCAACGGCAAGGCCGTTCCCCAGCCCAAGAATGTGCAGTACTTCTACTATGTGGCTACCGACGGCACCCCGATCGAGGAGAGCCTCCTTGACGAGCTGGGCATCAGCTACGACGACCGCCATATGGTAAACGGTGGCTATGTGCTGCCGCTCACTGCCGACATGAAGAAGACGCTCGAAGCCAGGAACGGTGTGCAGTACATCCAGCGCATCCAGCCCGACGAGGGCGAGACGGTGATCACCTATCCCGTGGGCACCGATTATGGCTGGACGCATGCCAACTACGGCCCCATCTGGATTCCCAAGAAGGGTGCCAAGGTCGATTTGACCTTGCAGAACCTGCCGCTGTATGAGCGCTGCATCAAGAACTATGAGGGCAACGACCTGGAGGTGAAGGGCAATCAGATCTACATCAACGGCCAGGTGGCAACCAGCTATACCTTCAAGATGGATTACTACTGGATGCAGGGCGACAACCGCGACAACTCGCTCGACTCCCGCTACTGGGGCTTTGTGCCCGAGGATCACATCGTGGGCACCCCGTCGATTATCCTCATCTCGTTTGACAAGGATCACAGGCTCTTCGACGGCGGCATCCGCTGGAACCGCATCTTCAAGATGCCTAACCCTGACAAGAAGTGAGGAATTAGGAATTAGGAATTAGGAATTGGCATCCGCTAACTAACTAGCGACTAACGAACTAACAAATAGACACTGGGGATAAGGACTGGAGACTGGAAAAATGCTTGGGTCGTCGGCGACAACGGTGGTGATGGGTGGCATGTGTGCCGCAAGTGTGCGGTGCTATGCCGCAGCGCTCGCTGCCGGGACGTTGATGGTTGACCTGGACGAGAGGCGCTTGCCGTTGCGTCACAGCCATCACCGCTACCGCATTGATGGCCCCAATGGCGTGCAGACGCTCACTGTGCCGCTGGTGGGCTCGACCAACAACATGATGACCCCGCTGCGCGACGTGCTCATCTCGGAGCATGGCGACTGGCGTCGCCTGCACTGGGGCGCGTTGTTCTCAGCCTACGGCCGTTCACCTTACTTTGACTATGTGGCTGATGACCTGTCCCGCGTGATCCATGGCGGGCAGCGTTACCTGCATGAGTTCAACCGCGGGTTGCATGAGGTGATCGTCGATTTCATGGACTTGCCGCTGGCGACCCGCTACCTCGCCGCTGGCGATGACGTGGGCGGGCCGGTCGAGGACTTGCGCGGGAAGATGGGCATGAAGAAACCCGATGCCATGCCCATCGACGATGTCCCGTATTACCAGATGTGGACCGGCCAGGCGACAGGCTTCTGCCCCGGCTTGAGTATCCTGGACTTGATGATGAACATGGGCCGGGAAGGGGTTATCACCCTGCTGGAGATGGCCCGGAGCCTCAAGAGCTGAAGGACATCTATTCCCATCACAAAAATAAAAAAGGTCCAAGCATCACTGCTGAGACCCTCAAATTACTAATACTTGAAAACTATATTTACCCCATAAAAGCATTTATTCTGTCGATTCGATTTTTAAACCGAATGCCTATGACTTTGTGACTGCAAATTAACGATATATTTCTTTAATGACAATGACTTGAATATTTAAAAAATGTGAAAAACCTCATTTTTCTTGCTTTTTACCACAAAAACGGCCCTTCTGTTACAAAATAGTTTCAGAAATTCTGACTTTTCAAGCAATAAGCCATTGCGGCCTTGCCTCATGCGAGAGATGTTGCAATAAAAAAAACGCCACATCCCGTTGTCAATTCGCAATAATTTAGTAAATTTGCAGCCGCTTTTGATGCAAAGCATCGACAGCCGGTCCTATAGCTCAGTTGGTTAGAGCACCTGACTCATAATCAGGGAGTCCTTGGTTCAAGCCCAAGTGGGACCACAAGATTGAAAATCAAGCACTTGCAAGACGGTTTGCAGGTGCTTTTTCTTGTCTTGTATTGCTTGTTTGACTAACAAAAGGACTAACATTTTTGTCTTATTCCCTTCTCTGCTCATGGTTCTTAATCCAATTTTCGACGTCCTCTGAATTGAATATCACCCTATTATATGCGCCCTTATTTTCATCAAATCCCTTGCGAGGAAAACCATTTTCTATTCTCCATCTACGATTCTTGATATTGTTTTTGGGCAATCCGTAGATCTTGGCTACTTCATCTACTGATAGCCATTCCTTATCTGTGGTTTCCACCTTGGTCGTTGTTGTGTTTGGCTTGTTGTCGTTGGGGTTGTCTGTTGTTTGCGTCTCATGATCGGCGGTTAAAAGTGATGCGAAGCGTTGAAGGTAGTGCTTTTGAATGGCCGCGCACTCCAATACAAATCTGCAGTAGCGGTAATCGTCAAGTAGGGACTTGTTGCGTTTCCCCTCGGGTTGTGCGTTGTAATCTTGAACCAGCAGGTTCACAGTTTCTGTAGTTGGAACATCAAAAAACAATTGAATCTCACGTACCTCGTCAATCCGTCTCATTACTATACCTCGACGAGGCTCGTCCAAATCGTACAGATCTGAAACAGCACTATTGTAAAGTCTTTCAATCATCATCTGATATGAAATCGACGATTCCACCTCAGTAATACCGTTGTAAGTTGAGTTTTCGGGATTCATCGAAGCCCTGCCTAACTCGCTGAGTAATGCTTCTATATTATTCATGTCGATTTGTTGTTTGATCATGCTGATGGGCAAAGGTACAAAATGAAATCTATTATTCTCTCCGCTCTCGAGAAAAACATTCAAAAACCACATCAGATTGCCAAAAATGAACTGTGATAGAAGCCTCGACATGAAAAAATCAACGGAAACACCTGTAAATAAAGGTATTTCCGCTGATTTCTAATATTCAAATCTGTCCCGAAGTGTATATTGCTCTTTTTAACTAAGGCTATTTGTTGAGCACTTGAGAAAAAGGCAAGTATACAACCACTATAAAGTTTTATGATTAACGATAGAACTTATAGTATTCTACCTCTCCGATATCCCTATTTCTGTAATCCTCTAAACCTGAACGATATGCGCGGTTTTCCTTGATATCAAAAACAATCTTATCAATATATTGCCCCCCGTTCACATGACCTATCTCATGGTCCCCTTCCCCATTTCTGTAAACGCAGAATTCAATTTGTGGGAAATGCTTAAGACGATGAGAAGGTCTAATCATAAATGCATTATCAGAAACGACCTTAATGGTGCCTATGTATACTCCTTCTTTGACAACTCTTCCATCAGATAGCACTTCATAAGTATATGTATGATTGTCATTTACATTAGAAACAGGATATTCGCGGAAGTGGTATTTGCCAACAAATTTTGTAATATCGTTTTGTTGTTCTTCTTGAACTCTACGCTCTTGCTCTGCTTGTTGCTGTAATCTCATTTCTTGGGCTTGCTGTTCTTGTTTCTGCATTTCAGCCTTTTGTTCCTCAAGGGCTTGTTGAATCGCTTCTTGCTTTTCTTGTTCAATTCTTGCAGCTTCAGCTTCTTTTGCAGCCTTATTCTCGCAAGACACAAAGCCTAACGAAGCCGAAGCAAGAAAGACGATAGCAATAATCATTCTAAATGTTCTCATCTTCATTCTCCCTCCTTTAACAGTTCTTTGATATGTTGAATTAGCGTATCTCTTTCGCTGATGTGATAAACATTTTCTTCACCCTTAATCCTAACATAAGGATTAGCCGAAAGAGTGTGGTCGATAATCGACTCAATGTTTGGCAAACATATATTGCCGTTGGGACAATCCAATTCTTCTAATGAAATTTCAATCGGATTAATAAATGGGTCATTACTCATAATTGTTTTCCCTTGTTCGTGTCGGGCGCAACTTCTTATCCTCGGCTCAAAAGGAAAAAATACCAATGAAAAAAGTGGAGCCATCATCCTCTTACCTGCCCTGTAAGGCTTGGACTCCTCGTAATACAGATAAGGGTGTTAACTCCACTTGGCTGTATTTCGTTTTATCACGAATACAACACCAAGAAGAGCGTCTTTCCATTATTCTGATATTACGATTGTGAAGTGTCCAAGTTCACAGGGTCAGAATAAGCGAAATGCGCTTTCTTCAATATGTCTGCATATCTTTTCGGATTGCAAACGCAAAAATACGCAAATTCTTTGAAAGACGCTCAATATCCCATCATTATTTGCAAGTCTGAACTATTTTTCAGCTAAAAAGACAACAAGTCATAGGTTTCCAATAGTTCTTTCTCTCGAATGCCGAGGTAGATTTTGGTGATACGTGGGCTTGAATGGTTGAACAATTCCGACAGCCTCATCAGTGCCATATTAGCGTTTTCCCCTGCGCTCTCAAAGACCTTGCGCCCGAAAGTCTTTCTCATGGTGTGGGTGCTGAAATGCTCGACCTTCAGATTGTATTTCTTCTTAATCTCCTTGAAAAGGACATTGATGCGCTGAGTCGAGTACACGACCTTTTTGTGAGAGAGGAAGCATTTCTCGTCGCGATCTGCGACGTGCAATGCTTCATAGCAATCCCTAATGTGCTTTTGGAAGTCGTGATTAATCTTCACGACCCTACGTTTGCCTGTTTTCTTCTCATTGAGGGTGAAGTGGTCATCATCCAAGAGCATCGCCCAAGTGAGAGTACGGAGGTCGCTAATACGTAAGCCAAAGAATGAGCCACAGCCAATGAGGAGGCTCATGCGGTAATCGCCATCCCGATAGAGTTTGCGTACAAGGCTGAGCATTGTGTCCCATTCCATGTAGTCCGAAGTGCGATATTGATGTCTTGCTGCCATGATGTTCTCTTTCAGATTGAATTGATATGTAATTGAATGATTTATAAGTTATGTTTTCTGAAACCGATTGATTATCAAGCAATATTCAATACTACATAGTAAGTGAATATTCTTCTTTCACTCGTTCCTCATAGTCTGAGGTCTTTTCTACGGTGGTGTCGATGACCTCGACGAGGCTGTCGAAGAATACACCGTTGACGGTCTTTACCACCTCGCCACACTTGATAAATGAGACATTAAAGAGGTCTGCACCCTCGTCGTACTTGACCTCGACGAGGCCCTGAAACTTGAACCCTTGCACCTTGAAGTGTAAGCCGTTCTCGATGGCGATGGGGCTATTGAACCCCCACGACCATACGACCATTAACTGAGATCTTAGAATGCTGATGATATAACCTGCCATTTCCATAATGCTGTGTTTTTAATTGCTCTTGGAATGGAAAGGGGATTGCTCCCCCTTCCGTTTTAGTTCTCAATGGTGCCGATGAAACGCTCCTCCTTGAACCCTCGCCAATCCATCTTTTCGAGGTCAATGTAAGCGAACATTCCGAAGAAACGCTTGGGGACACCTCGACCAACAGTGTTGGCTTTTACTGCCTGCTCTTGGAGCGTACCGACTGCGATACGAACCTCGCCATTCAGCTTCATATAAGCGAACCTTACGACCTCGCCACGCATCATGCGCTTTTTCATTGTTTCCAACTCAATAGCCTTAGAGGTGGCGGTCAACATATCGCTGTTGTTCCTTACAACGTTCTTCACAGTGTAGCGGCTGATTTCACTCGTGCTGATTCTCGAAATCTGTTTCATGTCTGTATCTGTTTGATTGGTTAGTACTTGCTTTATTATTACACTGCAAAGTTAGGCATATATTTAATATAGGCCAAATAATTATAGCTAAAGAAAGCTAAAAGTTAGGCATTTTTTTAATATTTGCCAAAAATCAACTATATTTGCGCCCAAATCATTGAAATAAGAACATGGAAGAAAAGCAAAAACAAGAAAGGAAGGTCGTACACCTGCAATTAGGCGACGAACATCTGTACTATGGCAGCATCGCCCAACTGTTCGAGGATTTTACAGAGGAGGAACTTGGAATCAGTTATTACAAGACTAAGAACAACCTCAAAGCCAAAGGCATTATTGCCACTGATAAGTGTATCATTCGGCAAGGAGTCCTTAGAACGAAGGTCAAATCTGTTTAAGCCATGACAAAATGAGACAGTACATCTATACATTGAGGTCTGACCTGCTCGATAGGGTAGTCAAGGACTACATCGACTACATTACCAATCCTCTCAACGAACATAGGCGAGGCAGTGTAGATGAGTTCGAGCGTCGTTTCTGTTCAGGATATGATGATACACCATGGACACCAACCCCCAATCCATTGAAAGTCGACCAATATACGGGTGAGACTATTATCTATAATCTGCCTCGACCCAAAGAGAGCACCGCAAAAACTAAGATACAGATGATTGTAGACATTCTGTACCGAGGCTTTTTGAACAGCGAAAATGGTGCTTTCACAATGAAATCGTCGGTCTTGAAGAAAATCACCGACCAATACAAGTACATATTAGATGTTCTATCCTACAACCTTGTCGTAAGCATAACACGCACCTACACCGAGGATGACAAATACGATAAGACGCTGTATAGCATCCACGACCCGAAACAGTTCCACCTCATCAAAGTCGACCGATTGGTTAAGAAAGAGGTAGACCGTTTCGACAAATGGGAAGAAGAGAAACAAGAGGAACGCACAAAGGAAATCATAGCTGCCACTTCTCAGAAATTCGTCGAGAGGTATAACCATTGCCTTAGACAGCTGACCATTGATGAAGCCTCGGCACTAAGCTACATCGCCACCGAATATGTTGAGAACACACACAGCGCACTGTCCCGTATCTACACGGTAAGAAAAATTTCGCAAAAACAGAATTTATTGTTATCAAAGATAGACGATAACGGCAGGCTATACCACATAGGAACCCAACTACAACGGAACATAAAGAAGTTCACGAACATAGAATACTCAATAGACTGCAAGAACTCACACCCGTTTCTACTTGTCAGTGTAATACTGAACTACATATTAGACGGAACGATACACATCAACCAACAGAAAGAGAAACAAAACGCAAGTTCGACACTTCTTTACAATCTTATCAGATTCTTATTAGACCATAATGGTATTTATGTCCATTATGAGTTTTCGGATATAGTTTGCAAGAGCCTCAAACAGAGCGGGTTGGAAAATCAAGGCATTGCAAAGGCTCTTGAACGGATAGAGTGTTTCAATTCAGTTCAGGCTGATGTATGGCAGTATGTATATGATGCTGCAAGTGGTCGGGTATGGGACAACTTCGTCGAGGAGTTCAATGAGGAGCGCAGCCTCGTCAAACAGAGTATTTTCGCCTCGGTCGTGTATTCGTATGGTCGAAGAAGAGACAAGAAGAAGGAAGCCGAGGACAGATGGCTAAGAGCGTTCATCAATCATTACCCCACGGTCTATGACTATATAGTCAAAATCAAGCGTGATTTGCACCGTCAATGTGTGGAAAGTGGGAGAGTCAGAGAACTAAGCAGACCCATCGTTTTTCATATCAATGAATATGCCTCAGTAGAAATCAAGTCGAAAGATGAGGTTTTGCTGCCAATGATAATGATGCGGCTTGAAAGTGAAATCTTCACTGAGATACTAAGAAGGCTGTTCAATAAAAGGATAACGTGCTTCGGCATTCATGATGCCGTTGCGGTCATTCATAGTAAATTGTCAGTGGATGATATTAAATCAGTAATGATGTCTGTGTATGCCGAACATGGACTGATTCCAACACTGAGCGTAGATTATTACTGATTGGGCTGATTGTCATCAACGGGCTTGTTCGGCACTTGCGACCAATACTTTTTTAGCCCTGTGCTGATATTCTCCTTATGAGTAATCCCCTTACTTCTGCCCTTTAACGATTGGCTGATTTTCTGTTTAGTTGAGTCAGACAGCTGCCTGTATTTCCTTTTGTATTCCATCTTGTCTATTTATCTTTTTAATATAAATAGTTTGAAACGTTCAGAAGGCATGGTAGTCTGCAGATTTTATTTGTGAATTTTTTTTTGAGATGCACACCGAACGGTTTGAGCCACGTCTGCCTACCTGTGTTATGTATGGTAAAAGAAGGGATACATAGCCTGCTAACGAATTGATTTCGTTGATGATAGCTGCTCGAAACACTTGAAAACAGGGTCTGAAAGTATCTGTGATGGATATCCCTGTGATGAATTGTTCGATAATCATGCCTTGCATCCCAAGCTATCAAGGACATCCTTAGCCTTATCGAGTTTTTCTGTTGAGAGTGAGCCGAGGTAGATCTCAGTGGTTTTGCTACTACGGTGTCCAAGGAGTTTTTGTATGACCTCCGTCGGTGTGTCTCCATTTCTTAATTTTGTTGCAATGGTGTGGCGAGCGGTGTAGGTGGTAATCTTTCGCAGCCCAAGAGCCTCAGAAATGCTCTTTAATCCTGCGTTGACGATTCGGATTCTCTTCTTAATGATGTTCTCGACGTTAGTCTCGGAAGTCGCATGAGCAAGATAGGGGAGGATGAGCGAGTTAGGACTTGAAGCTGATATTTTGCCATACTTATTAAAAATTGCTTTCGCATAATTGGTGAGAGGAATATCAATGGGTTTTGCATTCTTTCTTCGGGTCTTTCTTCTTACGAATGAAAGTTTGCCATTCTCATCAATGTTAGAGTTCCTGAAAAGCAGGATGTCGCCGAGGTTGGCGCCGAAGCAATGGATGCTGAGTAAGAAAAAGTCTTTTCCAACTTCCTCCACTTTGTTTTGGGGTGTATATTTTATGAGCCGATCGAGTTCCTCGTCAGATAAAGCGGCTTTTTGTCGTTCAATACTCTCGAGCATCATGTTAGCAAATGGGTTTGGGCCGTTGATGTGTCCTTTTGAGATGGCGAAATTCATGAGTGCTCGCAGTTGGCGAAGGTATATCCGAAGGGTATTCTCCGACATTTCGTTTCCGTGCTCCTTTGCATGTTCATGTTTCATGAATGAAATGAGACCATCGACAAACTCAGACGTTATATTGGATAGCGTTGCCTTTCCCTTGTATCTGATGACCCAATTTACTGAAGTCTCATAGGACTTCTTTGACTTGTATGAAAGATGATGGAATTCAAAATACTCGGCAAGCAGGGAGTTAAGCGAACTTGATACGGCTGCACCTCCCGCTAACTTCCTGTGGTATCTGTCCTTAAAAACCTCAAATGTGAAGTCGCTTCCCAATTCCTCGATCACGACCTCTGCAACCTGTTGTGCTCTTTTTGCAACATCCATTGCTTCTGTCGTCTTTTTTAATCGATGGTTCTCGAATTGTTTTTTAGTCAAGCGAATGGTATCATCTCCTATACTGTACAGCCTCGCTTCCCTGTGGTGAGTGATGCGCAGCTTAAGAAGTTTATTCTCGGCTTCCTTATGCTTGGTATCCAGGACGATTCTTATAGTCGCTTTTGTTTTCATATATCCTCTTTTTTCTGAGTGCAAAGATAAACAAAATAATTCATATAGGACTAACAAAAGGACTAACATTTTCAAGAAAATATAAGAAATGACAAGAAAAGAGATTTTCTAATATATAGTTAATCAGTTGATTACAAGAAATGTTAAGAAATAGTAAGAAATGAAGACTCTTGACTCATAATCAGGGAGTCCTTGGT
Source organism: Muribaculaceae bacterium (assembly GCA_017453505.1). Taxonomy (GTDB): domain Bacteria; phylum Bacteroidota; class Bacteroidia; order Bacteroidales; family Muribaculaceae; genus Sodaliphilus. The sequence goes on along the minus strand of JAFTEU010000053.1, from coordinate 2,024 downwards.
TCAAGCCCAAGTGGGACCACCCGAATGGAAACCGTCGACACTGGTGTGCCGGCGGTTTTGCTGATTCATGAGCCATTAGGCATCGACCCTGCTTGGGCCTGGCTGCGCTCAACGGTGACGGTCGGGCAGGTAGATGTCGGCATCCACGGCATGCATATTATTATTCTGAATCCCGCCAACGATGACCACTTCACCCGTGCAGCCTCCTTTCGATTTGAGGGCGATAACGACACCTTCATCGGCCGTTGCCGCTTTTACCTTGTATTCTTGCGTCTCGTATCCCACATAGGAGATGACGAGTTGACTGCCCTTGGGTACGCGGATGGCGAAATTGCCGTCGATGTCGGTCGCTGTACCGAGTTTGGTCCCTTTGAGGATAACGGATGCGCCGATGGCTTCACAGTTGTCATCCTTGTCGATGACTTTGCCACGCACCACTACTGCCGTGGTGTCGCCCGGGGCGGCATCAACCAACCGTGGGGTGGGCCGCTGGATGGTGGCTTGGGGTGTTGTGGGTGCCAACTGTTGCGCATGCATGGGCATCAAGGAGGCTGCACCTAACGCGAGCCCGGCGAGTGCCACTTTCTTGCCCTGGGCGGTGCGCCTGAGCAACTGTCGCTCGATGTAGCGCAACTCGCTCTCACAAGCTGGACAGGTGCCGGCGCAGTCACCCTCATGGGTGCAGACATTGGGCGTGAAGTCAATGTCGTTGGCCTGAGCGATGCGGCAACGGATTTCCCGCAAGGATTTGCATATCTTTTTCCCGTTCATAGTGATGTGATGTTTAGATTATAAATAATTAGACGAATAATAGTCGCGCAATGTTGGGATTGCACACCAACAAAGTTAATGCATATTTGTGAAGAATTCAAATGATTGAGCGCTTTTTTATGAATTGCCTCGTTGATTCTACATAATTCAATAGCAAGGGATGCCGTGCCATCAGCAAATTGATGATGCGGCATCCCTGCTATGGTGGGCTATTCAGCGATGTCAGCTGGCGTAGAGCATGTTGAGGATTTCGTTGAACTGGGTCTCGCTCTTGAGCCCGTCGTTCTTGAACTGCATGATCTTGTCCATGACGCGGTCGAGATAGTCGATGCTCTCGTTCTTCTCCTTCTTGTCATAGACTTTCCAGTACTTGGTGCCCTTGAGTCCTTTCTCAAACTTCTTGTAGAGGTCGCTGTTGGAGGAGAGGTACTTCCAGCGGTTGTCGGCGAGCTGCTTTTTCATCTTCTCCATGAATTCCTTGAGCTCCTTGGTGTACTCGCCGTATTTCTCGACGAGCTCTTTCTTCTTGATGACATCCTTGGTCTCCATGCCCTCGAAGCTGCGCAGCGCCTCCTCGACGTCGCTCTTGTTGTAGGGGCTGTAGAGCACGTCAACGATTTCCTGGTCATAGACGAGCCTGTCGCGCGTGGTGAACTTGTCGCGTCGCAGCTTTACCTCGTTCTTGATGTCTTTCTCGAGGGTTTTCTTCTGTGACTCGAGGTCCTTGAGTTGTGACTTGAGCTCGTCGATGCGCTCTTCCAGATCCTTGACGGCTTGCTCTTTCTCGTTGATGCTCTTCTCGTGCTGCTCGATTTCCTGCTCGAGCTGCTGCACGTTTTGCGTCACCTGGGCAGTGGCATCGGTGCCCATTGCCGCCATCAGTACGGTCATGGAAATGACCAGAAGTTTGATTTTCTTCATTGCGTTGTTGACTTGAGTTAGTGAATGTGATGGCAAAGGTAATAAAAAGTTCGCAAGTTGATGGAATAGCAGGTGTAAAAAAGAGGAGGGGTTGAGGGTGAATGTGTGGTGTATATAAAACGAAAGTGCGCTTTTTCACAAAAGCACACCATCTTCATAACCAAAATTCAAGTATATATGTTCTTGTTGTTTGTTGCCTCGACAAATTGAGATAGCCTTAAATCCGCAAGAGAATTAGTTTGGCGGTAATTTCGTGTTGATTATCATTTTCATAGCTTGAAAGTGCGGTTTCTGTGCTCCTTGGGTTCAATTTTCATCCCAGGGATGCATAC
>JAFTEU010000052.1 GCA_017453505.1 Muribaculaceae bacterium | reverse complement strand
GAGGAGTGAGAAGTGAGAAGTGAGGAGTGAGGAGGGAGGAGTGAGGAGCGAGGAGTGAGGAGAGAGGAGTGAGCATGCGGATGACAATTCCTAATTCCTAATTCCTAATTCCTGATTCCTGATTCCTGATTCCTGATTAACTTCTAACTGAACAGGGCTGTTAGCAGCGTGATGGTCTTGCTCAGTGAGCCGTCGGCACTCCAGTCCAGGGTGATGCCCAGCAAGTCGGTAGCAGCAGTGGTGATGTCAAAGCCTACCGACTCCAGCGAGTAACGCAACCGCTGGGGATGACGACATGGTTTCCCATCGGGGCGGGTGCAGCCCTCGGGACACAACACACAACGGAAGGTGAAGCACCGACTGCCTGGCAGCTCACGTTCCATCTCATACATCTGTGGCAGCAACGTCTGAAACACCTCCTCCATGGCCTGCTTGCCCACCCGGAGTGCCTGCTCTGGGGTCTTGCATTCAGCACGGGTTTGCTCGTCAAACTCAATAACCGTGCCCAACAGCGTCACGATCTTGAAGCCATCGGTCATCGTGGCCGGATCGAAGTCAAACGGGGGACAACTCCATGACTTGCCATAGCCCGGGCACTGCAGACAGTACTCCCTGATGCGCCCAATGTCGCGGTAACGGCGGATAAACTCGTCGGCGTCCAGTGTCGCCTGCTTGGTAGAAACAGTATACTTCATGACCACAAAATTAATAAGAAACGGGTGATTAAGCAAATCAATCATCGCCAAAAGCATCTCACATGACACATTGAGGGGGATGCAACCGCTCGTCTGCATCCCCCTCAGGAAAACTGATAGTCAATCGTTTCAGTAATGACTATTTCACTTCACATAAACCTTCTTGTTGCCAATCAGGTAAATGCCCTTCAAGCCATTGAGGCTTGTAGCCTGGCGACGTACCAGACGTCCGTCTAGAGTATAAATATCGACAGGCTTGCCGTCCATAGCAATCTCGCTGATACCACTATTGATGTCAATGACGGCTGTCGCAGGTGTTGACTCCCGTCCATTATCATATACAGCAGTCACGGCAAACGTGTGCTCACCATCAGCAAGACCTACAGTCGACATCTCATAAACAGGCTCGATGGAGTTGCCAACCAACACCCCGTCCACATAGATGTTGTAGCCGACAGGAGCCGTCGCCGCGCGCTCATAGGAGATGTCATCCAGCAGCAGGCCAAAGATGTCGCATGCCGTGTGGCGAATAGCAAAGTACCTTGCTCCATCAGGGAGGCTGAAACTGAACCCGGTCCAGTCGATAGCATCAAGCGAAGCATAGTCTAACGAGATGAAGCTATCAGGATCATTGTCGGTCGTCGAATACAACACCTCGAAGGATTCATAGCCGTAGTCAGAGGTAATGGCACGGGCAAAGAAACTGATTTCCTGCCCATTGCCCATCAGCTCGGGAGAAATGAGCCAATGGTCAGTTGCCGGAATGGGATCTCCATCGGAAACACAAGTGGAGAGCATAAACTGGGCACCACTGTGCGGCTCATACAATGTAGCAACCTGTTCGGGGAATGACGGGCCTACAACATTAAAGGGCATCCAAGCCATGGGGTTACCCAGATTTGGAACATCAAATCCATTGAAACTGTAGCAATACTGCCCGTTGCCATCATAGAGCGACCAGTCACCGAATGCACCGCTATGCTCGTCGGCAGTAATACCACCCATGCTGAACTCGGGGAATAGGCCCGTGTCCTCAAAGTCCTCGGTCACTCTCATTGCACCATCAGTGTCGGGGGTCTGCCAGGTGAGCGTCAAGTCAGCACCATGCTTCTCGACATTGAGGTCGGTTGGAGCAGGAACACCAGGGTCAACAAGGGTGATGATGGCTCGTGCCTCGTTATTGGTGGTCTGCTCATCCATATCATTTAATACCCGGGCAACTACCTCGATGTCACCTATCTTATCAAGAACCGATGTCTGGAAAGCAACGGTCCGACTCCACGACTTAAACGGAGCCAGGGTCTGGTTAATGGTCACATTCAACAATTCACGGTCACCGGCGTTGAGCACGACATCGAAACCGTTGGCCGCCACTTCGCCCTCGTTGGTCACTGTGACGGTAATCGAGGCTATATTGCCTGCTGTTACACTCAACGGGGTTCCGATAGCCACTGACAAGTCATGTTGATACAAGTCAGCGATATGAATATTGTCAACCAGCAGCATGTCGCCCAGAGTGATCACCTCACCTTCCCAAGAATCTATCTCAGAAGGCTCAGCATATTCAGCAACCAGACCGATTCGGGCATATCGTCCACCCTGGATGGCCGTCAAGGGCACCTTGACCTGGGCGAATTCACTACCGACTGATATATTGTCCTTGAGGAGGATGAAATCACCGCCGTCAACGCTGCCAACGACTGCCAGCGAACGGATATCGGGGCTGGCCACATCAAGGAGTAATGCCGGGTTGGCAAGGTCATTCAGTTCAAGTTTGCCAGAGTTGAAGAACACCGTGCCAGGTGCCTCGCTCAACAGGGCCAAGGAGGAGCCATCGCCGTCGGTGGATTGACCAGAAATCATGATCGTGCCGTTGGTCTCCCAATAGTAGTGCAACTCGTCACCTGTAAAGCCTTCGGTTAATGGCAGTTCATAAGGAGCACCCACCAGCAGACCTGCAGCTTCGATCATACCCTCATACTCGGCATTGGCCTCATTTCTGGTCTCAACCATCCAGTACTGCATGCGCTGTTCGCCCTCGTCGGTGTCAAATCCCACGTCATAGGAGTCAGCATCGGTGAGCGTGGCAAGCAGTTCATTCTTCTCGACACTGTAACCGCTCCAGTACTCCTCGACCAGGGTATTCCAGACAAGATAGTTGACGGTCGCAGGGTTCACTGGGCCGCCATTCTCGCCTAGGTTGGAAACCTTGTCCCAATTGAGGGCAACGACTTCATGGGCATCGGTGGCAGTGAGATTTTGCACAGGTGAGGGAACATCTGGACCCACATATACCGTCACCTTCTCGCTCTTCAAGCCCTTGCCTGACTCATTGTAGGGAATAGCCTGATAGGTGTGATTACCCACATAATCGGGTTCATCGACATAGATTACAGTTGAGCCAGGAGCGACATTCTCAACGCATCCCACCACAACTCCGTCTCGCAAAATGTCGATTCGCATCAAATTATCGGTCAATGACGAGCCATCAACACGGGCAGTAGGTGCCGTTAATGTGATTTGGGCCTTCAACGCAGCCAGCTCATCGGCCACAACGCTGATGGTCGGAGCTGCGGGAGCAGTGGGCTCGGCACCATACTCGATTGTGAGATAGTTCACCATAAGGCGGAACATATCGGCGTCACTGACAGCATGGATCGCGATATAATACTTACCGTCCTCGTTGACCGTAAACAGACCCTCAAACTCATCACCAATGACATCATCGGTAGTGACTTCGGTGGGCTCAATAATAGTGGTTGTCAAGGTCTCAGGCGCGGCATCTGTGCCCAAGAGCACCTCAAAGCGCTCGGTGATGCCGGCATTGTAGGCATTGACGATCACATTGTAGTTCTTGCCAGCCTCTAGTTGCACGGGCAGGGTCACTAGGTAGTCATCGGCCGCGTTATCCGAGTTATAATTGTAATTGGTGTGGAAACCATCATCCCAGTTCCAGGTGCTGCCGTCACCATTGGCATCTATCACAGTAAAGATGTCAAAGGTCTCGGGCAGTGTCAAGTCGGCTGTATAAGGCACATTGATTGTGGCAATGACTTTCACGGTCACAGCTTCGCTCTTGTCACCAGCACCTTTCTCATTATAGGCCACTGCCTGATACAGGTGGCTGCCCAGAGTCAAGTCATCACCATTGTCAATCCAATTGACTGCTGCACCAGGAGCCACATTCTCAAAGGTGTGAATCACCAGGCCGTCACGCATGAGCTCAATCTTGTCGAGATTACCACCCAATGGCTCACCATTGCGCTTGACGGCAGGAGCTGTGAAATTGACAGTCACCTCAAGCATATCCTCGGTCTGGACAGCGGTAAAGTCGGTGGGAGCAGCAGGAGCTTCCATCTCATAGACGTCCACCATCACATTGTCCACAAAGAGTTTGTTCATATCGGCCTGCGAGATGGCATGGAAACCGATGTAATAAGTTCCAGTCTCGCCTACCACGATCTTGCCTTCCATTTCCTGAGGGTCTTCCCACAAGATATCGGTGGGCTCAACGACTTGAATGGTCATTGCATCGGCAGTGGCATCGCTGCCAGCCATTACCTCGATGCGCTCATCAAAGCCCTTGTTCCAAGTGTCAAATGTCAGTCGATACTGCTTTCCCGCCTCAAAATGGAAAGCAGGAGATACCAGCCAGTCGTCGGCATCAAAGGATTCATTGTAGGTATAACGGGCAAACCAGTTGTCGTCGCTGTTAAAGGCGAAGTCCCAGGTGTCATGATCACCGTTGGCATCAATGATAGTGAATGCCTCTTGATCATCCTGGGTCTGGAATGTGTTGAGGTAGGGATATTCCTCGACGGGCTTGAATGGATCTTCTCTTGTAATGGTCAGATCCTCAATCCAGGTATCGAAGTTCACATTCTCATCACCAGCATTGGCCAACAATTCAATGAGAGCAGAAAATGAGCCTGCCTCCACGTCATAGCTCATTTCAAACGGTACCAGATTATCACCATTGTAACCAACGGCATAGACCGCATTACCATCCATTTCACCCAATACCTGCAAGCCATTGAAAGTCACAACACCCTCATTGATAACACCATGCATCCAAGCATCAGGATAATTGCCGAATAAACCTTGCAGATAAACATCATCGCCATTCATGCCCAGGCTGACCTGGCCACGGAATGGGATCGATGAGCCCTCATAATAGTGGCCGCGGGTGTACCACGTCTGCGTCTGTAACCCAGCTGGAGGTGTCACTGTCACCACGTCAAGAGGCACAAAGTCATGGTCAAAGGCATAGACGCTCTCGTAGTCGCCAAAGTTGGTGAAGAACGTGTTGCCGTCGTACTCAAAGAAAACGCCGATAATGTTCTCGTCGTCGGAGTTGTTGAGGCTGATCATGTCACCATCGATGGTCAATGTGATGACCTCACGCTCATCGTTCCTGAAGTAATCACGGCCATCCTTCTTGCCCCAATAGATGGCATATGGCACCTCGTTGATACTCTCATAGCTGACGAGTTGCCCCGTAGGGATGGTAATTGTATTGCCATTCAGGGTACCTTTTATCCACGAGCTGTTACGGTAGGTGGAAATGAGATCCTTGATATACACGTCACCATTGTCACAAAAGACCACATCGACCGAACCACTCTGCTCGGTGAGCAGCCATGAATCACCATCAGGATCATACATCAGCGCTTGGCCTGATCGGTTGTAGATCTTGCGCTGACCATCGGCGGGCTTGATGATCACTCCATCATCGTCTATGACCGCAGCAGCATGACGACTGGCACTGATGCGTTTTAGACTGCTCCTGATAGCAGGTTGATGTGCCATCCGCTTGATGGCATTTTCCTTTTTGTCCTTAACCTTGGACACTGAAGAGGCCACTTGGGCCTTGAATTTCTCAACGGCTTCACGCTTCTTTTCTAGCGATGTCGTTTTGGCTGTCGCCACATCGATAGGTGTGGCTTCATCGTTAATTGTCATGGAGGGTAGATTCTTGATTTTCCTCAATCCGTCATGAGTGGAGACATTGGCCTTTCTTGTGGCCAAATCCACAGGCTGTTGAGGCGAATCCTGAGCCCTCACCTGTAATGACAATAGCATTGCCATGACAAGCAAAAACATGGTTTTCTTTCCCATAATACAGATCAGATTAATACATGAAACAATAATCAGAATTTTGCTTGCAAATTTACATTAAAAATCACATTTTACATAAACCGTGAGATATTTTTTCAATTAAATACTTAAAGAGACAATGTGAATGCCTCTAGTCTGATATCACATGCTCAATATCACGAATATTCTATTTTTATATCAAACAATATGGGGAAATAGATTACCTTTGCAACAAATTTCAATCATCAGGATTTAATGATGCCTAACAAGAACATAGAGAAAATGCATGTGGTGTTTGACTTGGGCGGAGTGGTATTCCGTCTCGACAAGTCGATTGCCATTGAGCGTTTCAAGGAGATCGGTGTCGCTAATGTTGAGGAGTTCCTGGATGACTATGCGCAGAAAGGGATCTTTGGTGACCTGGAGGCCGGCAAACTTACCGCCCGACAATATCGTGACGAGTTAAGTCGCATTACAGGCAAACAATTGACAATGGAGGAGTTGGAGTATGCATGGACTGGCTATGCGGCTGAATTGTACCAGCGAAACTTTGATGCTCTGCTGCAGTTGCGTCATGAGGGTTTTCAGGTCGCATTGCTGTCTAATACCAACCCTTTCATGATGCGGTGGGCACGCAGTAATGCGTTTGACGGCAACGGGCATGGACTGGATTACTACTTTGACCGACTGTACCTGAGTTACGAGATGCACATGATGAAACCGGCACCTGAGATATTCAAAGCAATGATTGATGGCGAGCTAACCAAGCCCGAGAACATCCTGTTCATCGACGACAGCGCCCGCAACTGTCAGGCCGCCGCCACCCTGGGCATCAAGACACTGAATCCCGGCAACGGCAGTGACTGGCGGCACGACGTGTACACCAGCATCGGGCTGACGGAATGAACGGATCATGCGGAGGTAACGGAAATCACCAAGTGAACGAAAATCAATTGAGGGAGGCTCAGCACATAGAGTCTCCCTCATAACTATTCAGCCAAAACGTATAATCACAACAAATCACGCTAAGCCGCTAAGTCGCTAAGTTTTTAATATTAAGGATTTTATAATTTGCCATCTACAAGAATCTGGGAATTACATATCAGTGTCAAGACATCAATGAATGCCTGGAGAATATATAATGTAAGCACCTTATAAATAATATCTTAGCGGCTTGGCGGCTTAGCGTGAGATTGAGTCGCTGAATAGTTAGTCTCCCTCAATTGATGTTTAAGTTTGGCAAGTCGATAACTTGCTCACTGATATGGAATACCAGGAATTGATTAGTTTTTCTTCTCCTCGACAGGTGCGGGAGCGGCTGCGGCCTTGGCGGCTGCGATGCTGTCCTGCTGCTGTTTGTACTGCTTAGCGGCCTCGCTGTCGGGCTTCAGCCACGTGTCGAGCCAGCGGAAGAACTCACGCTGCCACAGGATGCTGTTCTGCGGCTTGAGAATCCAGTGGTTCTCGTCGGGGAAGAGGAGCAAGCGGGCGGGCAGACCCTTGATCTTGGCGGCATTGAATGCCTGACATGCCTGGGTGAAGACGATGCGGTAATCGAGTTCGCCAGCAGTACACATGATGGGAGTATCCCAGTTCTGAACGTAGTTCTTGGGGTTGGCCTGGGTGTAGGAGCGCTGAGCGGTTGCGTTACCCTTCTCCCAGAAGGCGCCACCCAGATCCCACTGAACAAACCACATCTCCTCGGTCTCCAGGTACTGGGCCTCCAGGTTGAAGATACCAGCATGAGCCAGGAAGCAAGCAAAGCGCTTGTTGTGGTTACCTGCGAGGAAGTAAACCGAGTAGCCACCATAGCTTGCACCCACGGCACCAATGTGGTCACCGTCGATGTAGGGCTCTTTCTTCATGTAATCGACTGCAGCGAGGTAGTCGCGCATGTTCTGGCCACCGTAATCGCCACTGATCTGGGCATTCCACTCGGTACCGAAGCCCGGCAGGCCGCGGCGGTTGGGCAGGATCACGATATAGCCGTTGCTGGCCATGATGCGCATATTCCAGCGATAGCTCCAGAACTGGCTAACAGGCGATTGCGGTCCACCCTCACAGAAGAGGATGGCGGGATACTTCTTGCTGGGGTCAAAGTTGGGCGGATAGCAAACCCAAGTGGTCATCAGCTTACCGTCGGTGGTGGGCACCATGCGCTTCTCAATGCCGATGGGGTCAACCTGGGCCAGTGCCTCATCATTGACATGGGTGAGTTGAACGGGTTCCTTGCCCATCTCTACACTGTAGACCTCGTTGGGAGTCTGGTAGCTGTGCTGGCAAGTAATGACCTTGCCACCCTCGGCAAAGGCCAAGCCGTCGTAGTCACACACGCCCATGGCGATGGTGTCAACCTTCTGAGTAGCAACATCCATGCGGAAGATGGGCTGCACACCCTGGAACGGGCAGATGAAATAAATAGCCTTCTCGTCGGGAGACCATGCGATAGCGTCAACGCTGTAGTCCCAATTGGCGGTCAGGTCCTTCTTGTTGCCGGCAGCGTCCATAAAGAAGATGCGGTTCTTGTCAGCCTCGTAGCCGTCATGCTCCATCGAGAGCCAGGCCATCTCGCCCTTGCTGTTGATGATGGGATAGGTATCATAGCCCATCATGCCCTGGGTGAGGTTATCGGTCTTGCCGGTCTCGAGGTTGTAACGGTAGAGGTCGCTGTTGGTCGAGAAAGCATAATCCTTGCCGGTTTTCTTGCGGCAGACGTAAACCAAGCTCTTACTGTCGGGGGTCCAAGCGAGGGACTCGATTCCGCCCCAGGGCTTCATCGGCGACTCATAGGGTTCACCCTCAAGCACGTCCTTGACGTTGCCAGCCTTGCTGCCGTCAAAGTCGGCGACAAAGGGGTGCGGCACAGTGGTTACCCACTCGTCCCAGTGCTTATACATCATGTCGTCATAGAGCTTACCCGTGGTCTTCTCCAGATCGGGATATACATCCTGGACGGTCTGGCCATACTTGACCTGGGAAATCATGACGACGCGCTTCTCGTCAGGCGAGAAGACAAAACCCTCGATGCCATCGGCCACGTCACTGACGCAGTTGCGACCACCGCCATCGGCGTTCATCGTCCACAGCTGCGGGGTCTTGCCCTCACCCTCATCCTTGTAGATAAAAGCGATCTTCTTGCCGCCATCGATCCACGTGTAGTTACTCTCGCTGTTGGGCGTGTTGGTGATCTGGCGGGCATTCTGGCCATCGATGTCCATCACCCACAGGTCACAGTTGCCCTTGTTGGTAGCGATGTCATAGTAGGTCACACCATAGAGGACCTTCTTGCCGTCGGGTGAAACCTGAGGGCCGCCCACGCGGCCCAACTGGTTGAGGAATTCGGGAGTAAACTCTTTCTTTTCCATTTTACCGGAAGTTTTCTCGGTGGCGGGAGCCTGGCCAGGAGCCGCTGCTTCCTGCTTGGAGCAGGTTGAGGAACTCAACAGGGCCAATGCCGCAACCGACATTGCTGTTAACTTGAAGAATTTCATAATCGTTGTACTGTTAATGATGTATTATCGTTAAATATGGTTTTCCTGATGTTTCAACCTGCAAATTTAATGAATATTTGGCAACAAGCAGCAATCCAAGGAAGAAAAACGAGGCATTCCCCGTTTTTAGTCACGTCGTGAGCGCCATGAGCAATCAAAAATGGTTGCCTTCTACAGAAACAACCATTACCGATTGTTTCTCCCTACCCCAAATAAAAAAGCAACCAAAAAGGGTTGTTTTATAAGAAAACAATCAAAAATGGTTGCCTCTCTCAATGATTTTTATTATCTTTGCTGCTCTAACACTAATTGACAACAAATGAACGATATGATAAAAGGAGTCATCACCGGAGACATCGTGGGATCGACAAACATCAGGACAGAAAACAGGGCCAAACTACTGAACTGCCTGAACACGATGAAGGAAGAGCTGCAATGCGTCTCTCCGTTCACAATGGAACTGTTTCGCGGCGACAGTTTCCAACTGCTCGTTGAGGATCCGACGGCAGCCCTCAAGGTCGCTGTCCTGCTGCGGGCAGGACTCATCCACGGCACGCCAGACAAGGAAAACGGAATGTGGGACGCACGCATCTCGCTGGGAATAGGACAAGTCCAGTTCGTGTCCGACAGCATCGTGACCTCGGACGGCGAGGCATTCCAATACTCGGGCCGACAGCTTGACACGATGAACAAGATGCGCCTTGCCGTCAAGACACCCTGGGATGAGATTGACAAAGAGTTGGCCGTGTCGACCGCATTTGTCGATGACATTATCAAGGGATGGTCGAGCAAGCAGGCCGGCATGATTTACTTGTCGCTCAAGACCGACACACCCAAGAAGAATGTCGCCGAATTTATCGGCACGTCGGTACAGAATGTGCGCAACGTGCTGTCATCGGCACGGGAGCCGTTGATCAGGAAGTACATTGAGCGTTACATCACACTCATCACCAACCACCTTAACCAAACAACGACGACATTATGAACATCATGATACTGCTCAAACTGCTGGTGTCGCACGTCATCGCCGACTTCTTTCTTCAGTTTGACTGGCTGTGCGAGGGCAAACGCAAGGAAGGCCTGCAAGGACTAGCCTTCCAGGTTATCCATGCGCTCATCCATGCCGCCTGTGCCTATCTGCTGGTGGGTGACTGGTATGGATGGATTATCCCCCTGGTAATCTTCACCACCCACACCATCATCGACATCACCAAGGTCAAGTGGTTCCCGACCAGCACCATCGCATTTCTGATCGACCAGGTGGCGCATATTGCCGTCATCCTGGGAGTGTGGTGGACACTTTATGCCGATCAAGACTACGGCCTGACATGGGCCTCGGAACTTGCCCATTCAAGCACTTTCTGGACCATCCTCATCGGCTATATGCTGGTGCTCAAGCCATCGTCGCTGCTCATCGGCATGTTCATCAGGGGCTGGACACCATCCAATGGGATGCAGGCTCAGGGCATGCCTAATGCGGGCAAGTGGATCGGATATATCGAGCGTGTGCTGATCTTGACCTTTGTCATCACAGGAAATATCGAAGCCGTCGGCTTCCTGCTGGCAGCAAAATCCATATTCAGATTTGGCGACCTGAACAAGGCCCGCGAAATCAAGATCACCGAATATGTATTGCTTGGCACCCTCGCCAGTTTCTCAATCGCACTATTGATCGGCTTTGCCATCAACAGCGTTATTCATTAATTATATCTCCGTCAGAACTATGAAAAGAACTATCTTTACACTGATATTGCTCGTGGGTTGCCTGTTCTTCACGGCGAGCGCGCAATGTGGCTTGTCGAGACCGGTTAAGCGGCCTGTGATAGACAGCAAATGGGTTAATCCACGTATCGGCACGGGCGGGCACGGACATGTGTTCCTCGGAGCCAATGTGCCGTTTGGCTACGTGCAGCTGGGACCGACCGAGCACACGCGGGGCTGGGACTGGTGCTCGGGCTATCATGACAGCGACTCGGTGCTCATCGGCTTCGGCCACCAGCACCTGAGCGGCACGGGCATCGGAGACCTGGGCGACATCGCCTTACTGCCGTTGACCAGACGTGACCAGAGTGAGGTCATCTTCAGCCACGACGATGAAACAGTAAAGCCTGGCTATTATGCTATCACGCTGAGGGATAACGGCAAGCCCTATGTCAATGTGGAACTCACCGCCACCCGTCGCACAGGTATGCACCGCTATGTGTTCACAGCCGATCAGGACACCATGCTGTTGCGGCTTGACCTGGGTCAAGGTATTGGATGGGATTCTCCCAAACAAGTCATGATGGAACAACGCTCACCGCATCGGATAGTCGGTTACCGTTTCTCAAAAGGCTGGGCCATCGATCAGAAGGTATTCTTTGCCATGGATTTCCTGCAAGAAGTAACATTAGAAAAACTGAACGGTGACACCACAGGTATCATCTCGGCACCCAACCTCTATCCAGTCACCCCACTTCAAGTCAAGGTGGGACTATCGGCCGTGAGCATTGAGAATGCCATCGAAAACCTCGAAGCAGAGAATCCCGACTGGCTGTTCAGTTCTGTGGCCGCCAATGCCTGGCATGCCTGGGAAGACGAACTGGAGAAAATCCAAATCGACACCGATAACGAGGATGACCGCACGGTGTTCTACACGGCGCTCTACCACACGATGGTAGCCCCGTCGGTCTTCAACGACGTGAACGGGCAGTACCGTGGAGCCGACGGCAAGGTACATCAGGGAGATTTCACCAACTACACTACCCTATCGTTGTGGGACACCTACCGAGCCGCTCACCCATTACAGACGCTTATCCACCGCGAGAAGCAGCGGGACATCGCGCAGACCTTCCTCAACATCTCAGAGCAACAAGGCAAACTACCCGTGTGGCACCTGATGGGCAACGAGACGGACTGCATGGTGGGCAATCCCGGGGTTCCCGTGCTGGCCGACCTGGTGTTGAAGGGCTTTGACGTGGACACTACAGCCGCACTCAAGGCGATGGTGGCCAGCGCTATGCGCGATGAGCGGTCGATGGGGCTGTTGAAGCAGTATGGTTACATCCCCTATGATTTAGAGCCCGAGAAGGAGACTGTGGCGCGAGGGCTGGAATATGCCCTAGCCGACTGGTGTATCGCTCGTGTGGCCGAAGTAGCTGGCGACAAGGAAAATCATGATTATTTCTTAAAACGCAGCAAGTCCTACGAGCAGTATTTTGACAAGACCCTGAAGTTCATGCGTGGCAAGGACAGTAAGGGCAACTTTCGTGACAACAGTGAGTTTGACCCACTATCGACCAAGCACCGCAACGACGACTACTGCGAGGGAAACGCTTGGCAATACACCTGGCTCGTGCCCCACGACGTGCACGGGCTGGTGAAACTCTTCGGCAGCGAGAAGGCCTTTATCCAGAAACTCGATTCGCTGTTTATCGTTGAGGGCGACCTTGGAGACGAGGCTTCGCCCGACGTGTCGGGCCTCATCGGCCAGTATGCTCACGGCAACGAGCCCAGCCACCACATCATCTATATGTATAACTACGTGGGGCAGCCTTGGAAGGCTGCACGGCTCATCCGCCGCGTGCTGCGGGAACAGTACCACAACAGCAGGGATGGCTTGTCTGGCAATGAGGATGTTGGCCAAATGTCTGCATGGTATGTCCTCTCGGCAATGGGTCTGTATCAAGTTGAGCCTGCTGGTGGCAAGTACATCATCGGCTCGCCGCTGTTTAACGAGGTCAGGATTGACGTGGGCGACGGCAAGATCTTCACCATCAAGGCCGTGAACAATAGCGACGAAAACATCTACGTCCAGAGTGCTAAGCTCAACGGCAAGCGCTACGACAAGAGTTACATCAATTATCGTGACATCATCGCTGGCGGCACCCTAGAACTCGTCATGGGTCCCAAACCCTCGAAATGGGGAACAAGCAAAAAATCCAGACCGTAACGAAAGCACTTGCACACTGACACCTAACCCGAAACAATGAAACAGATGAGAAATAAATTCCTGATATTGAGTTTAATAACATGTAATCTCGCTGCGCTTGCTGCTAAAGTAGAGCCGGTGGATTATGTGAACACACTGGTGGGGACACAGTCGAGTTTCCAGTTGTCAACGGGCAATACCTACCCTGCCATCGCCTTGCCGTGGGGCATGAACTTCTGGGTGCCGCAGACGGGCAAGAATGGTGACGGGTGGCAATATACCTATAGTGCCAACAAGATAAGGGGCTTCAAGCAGACGCACCAGCCCAGCCCGTGGATCAACGACTACGGCCAGTTCTCGCTGATGCCCACCGTTGGAGAGCCCGTGTGGGACGAGGACGAGCGCGCCAGTTGGTTCTCGCACAAGGCCGAGACTGCAACACCCTACTATTATGAGGTGTATCTTGCCGACTATGACGTGACGACCGAGGTGGCTCCCACCGAGCGGGCCGCGATCCTGCGTTTCACATTTCCCGAGACCCATCAGGCCAACGTCGTGATTGACGCCTTTGACAAGGGGTCGGAAATCACCATTGCACCAGGCAACCGTGCCATCTTCGGGTACACGACCCGCAACAGCGGTGGTGTGCCCGACGGGTTCAAGAATTACTTTGTCATCATGTTTGACCGGGCATTCACCCATTTCATCACCGTGGAGGACAGCATCGCACATGACGACAAACGGCATGTCGCGGGCGACCATGCCAGGGCAGTGGTCACCTTCAGTGTGCCTGACGGGACTAAAATCAACGCCCGGGTCGCGTCGTCATTCATCAGTCCACAGCAGGCGTTGGCCAATCTGGAAGAACTAGGCCATGACAATCTGGAAGCCGTCAAGGAGAAAGGACGTCAACGCTGGAATGACATCTTGGGGCGCATTGAGGTCGAAGATGACAATATCGACCACCTGCGCACATTCTACTCGTGCCTCTATCGCTCGGTGCTGTTTCCGCGCAGTTTCTATGAGATTGACGAAGCCGGCAACCCCATTCACTATAGTCCCCATAACGGCCAGGTGCTGCCGGGGAGGATGTTTACCGACACAGGCTTCTGGGACACCTTCCGCAGCCTTTTCCCTCTAGTTGACCTGATGTATCCCACGATGGGTGCATGGATGCAGGAAGGGCTGGTAAACACCTATAAGGAAAGCGGTTTCCTGCCCGAATGGGCCAGTCCTGGCCACCGCGACTGCATGGTGGGTAATAACAGCGCGTCGATTGTTGCCGATGCCTATCTAAAGGGCCTGCGTGGATATGACATCGACAAATTGTGGGAGGCCGTTGTGCATGGCACTACAGCCGTTCATCCACAAATAAAGTCTACTGGGCGATTGGGACACGAATACTATAATGAACTAGGCTATATCCCCTACGATGCAGGCATCAACGAGAATGTGGCGCGCACGCTGGAGTATGCTTACGATGACTGGTGCATCTACCACTTGGGTAAAGCCCTGGGCAAGCCTGAGAGCGAAATCGGCATGTTCCGTGAGCGGGCAATGAATTACCGCAACGTGTTTGATCCCGAGACCAAGTTGATGCGTGGACGATTAAAAGACGGTAACTTCCAGTCGCCTTTCAGTCCATTGAAATGGGGCGATGACTTTACTGAGGGCAATAGCTGGCACTACACATGGAGCGTGTTCCATGACCCGCAAGGGCTGATTGAGTTGATGGGCGGAAATGGTGTATTCTGCCAGATGTTGGATTCGGTATTTGCCGTGCCGCCCGTGTTTGACGATAGTTACTACGGCTACACCATCCATGAGATACGCGAGATGCAGATCATGAACATGGGCAACTATGCTCACGGCAACCAGCCCATCCAGCACATGATTTATCTGTATAACTATGCTGGTCAACCCTGGAAAGCACAATACTGGGTTACCGAGGTCATGGACCGGTTGTACAGCCCCACCCCCGACGGCTATTGCGGAGACGAAGACAACGGCCAGACCTCGGCATGGTATGTATTCTCGGCCATGGGCTTCTATCCCGTGTGCCCCGGCAGTAACCAGTACGTCATAGGGACTCCTTACCTTAACAAGGTGACCTTGCAACTCGAGAACGGCAAGACGGTCATCCTCACCCGAAATGGAGAGGGGTGCTACATCAAGTCGATGAAGCTAGACGGCAAGTCATATACCCTCAACTACCTCGATCACCATCGTCTGTTGCAAGGTGCTGACATCCAATTCGAGATGGCGACTTCGCCCAACATGAAGCGAGGCATCAGTCCGCAGGATGCGCCCTACTCTTTCTCAACAGCAACGAGGCACTGATGCAGCCTGCGGTCTTTTACCTGTAAAGTGAGGAGTTAGAAGTTAGAAGTTAGGAGTGAGGAGTGAGGAGTGAGGTGTGAGGAGTTGGAGTTGCATCCTCATTCAACTGAAGTCAGAAAACTGAATTGTGCCTTATCGGGGATTTTAACTACTTTTGTCGCAAGAACCAACCAAAGATGAGTGATTTCTACAAGACAGTGAAGGGCGTGTCACAGGGCATCTACCGCGAGAAGATGTCCCGTTTCCTGGCATTTGCCGAGCCTGTATCAAGTGCCGAAGAGGCCCGTACCGTCATCAAGCGCTATGCCAACGAGTATCATGACGCCCGACACTGCTGCTGGGCTTACATGATAGGGACCGAGCGCAATGAGTACCTGAGTAGTGACAACGGCGAGCCCAGCGGTACTGCGGGTAAACCCATCTTGGGACAGATCAACTCCTTTGAACTGACCAACATCGTGATCGTGGTCATCCGCTACTTTGGTGGCATCAAGCTGGGCACGTCGGGGCTTATCGTAGCCTATCGCGAGGCGGCCAAACTGGCCATTGAGGCAGGTCAGATCCTGGAGTGTCACGAGCAGGCACGACTGTCGTTCACTTTCCCTTACCTTAGCATGAATGATGTGATGAAAGTGGTCAAGAAGAGCGACCTCAAGGTGATAGAACAGGCCTTTGACAACGTGTGCTCAATGACGATCGAGGCTGATGCCGACAAGGTGCCCGCCCTGCGCGCACAATTCGCAGGCATTGACGGCACCAGCATCATTGACTGATAGTTAAATTAATCTTAATTCCTTTGCTGCCAGTGGAAACGGGCACGGACGTGGTCGTTGCCGTCGGCATCGGTGATACTCATGCGGGAATCCATCGGGTCAGTGTCATCGATGATGAACTGACAGGTCTCACCGTAATGGCTTTCCTTGATAAAGGAAATCTCCATGCGGCGGATGAAGTAATGGTCATAGCATTCCATGTCGAACAGGTTCATCAAGTGTGACAGGTAACGCACCGTGTTAACGTGGCGGTTGAAGTCGCAATCCATGTAGCCGAAGGTGTAGTCCACGGCATGCCCTTGTTCGATAGGACGCAGGCGGCTCATCGGCTCGATGGGACATGGCAGATCGGAAATGTTCTCACGGATATAGCCCAACTGCGAGATATCGACGCTGGCGCGGCTGCTCAGGTCAATGACCATCCAGATGGTGCGCACATAGCCGATGGGATTGCCCTCACCATCGTCCAGGCGCATGTTGCGCTGCGAGAAGTGGCGGTTATAATCTTCAATCCATGTGGTGAGACGGTAGTTCTCGTTCACCTTGGGAAATCGCGACACCTCGATGGTCACACGCGAGAGCACCCACACATGGTTATCCTGGATCAAGCGGGCATAGCCCACGCCCCACGAGTTGGCGTGAAAAGTCGCCACCTCGATGATGCGTCTCATCAACAGCGTCAAGGGCATCTCTCCCTGAGGGTTGCACTCGCCAGCAGCGAGATAATAGTCTATAAAAAATTCCTTTTTGTTATTGTTAGAGAACATTGGTTTTCTTGATGAGGTAGTTATCTAAAATCACGAGCGCCGCCATCGACTCGACGATGGGCACGGCACGTGGCACCACACACACGTCGTGGCGGCCATGGGGGTGCAGCGGCACTGGGTTGCCCGCCTGATCCACAGTGGGGATCTCGCGCATGAGAGTGGGCACGGGCTTGAAGGCGATGCGCATCACGATGTCCTCGCCGTTGCTGATGCCACCTTGAATGCCTCCCGAGTGGTTAGTACGTGTACCGATTGTGCCATCGGCACGTTTCTCGAACAGATCCATCACCTCGCTACCACGCTTGGCGGCCATTTTAAAACCGTCGCCATATTCAAAGCCGTGTACCGAGGGTATACTCATCATCGCGGCAGCCAGCTGGGCATGCAATTTGCCATAGACAGGCTCACCAAGTCCAGCAGGACCCCCCTGAACCGTACACTCGATGATGCCGCCCAAGGTATCGCCCTCGCCCATCGCACGTTGCAATGTCTCGGCATCCACAGGGCTGGCAACAGCCTCTATAGTTACACCCAATCGCCGAAGCGCCTGCATGGCGATGCCACCAGCCACGACCCGAGCCACCGTCTCTCGCGCCGAGGCACGTCCGCCACCACGAGGATCACGCAGGCCGTATTTAGCCTGCCAGGTGAAATCGGCATGATTGGGGCGATAACAATGGGAAATTTCCTCATAGTCGGCACTGCGGGCATCGTTGTTGCGGATGATGAATCCAATGGGAGTGCCAAGACTCTTCCCTTTCCAAATGCCGGAGAGCACCTCTACCTTGTCCTGCTCGTCACGACTACTGCTGCCGATGTTCTGTCCCGGACGACGGCGATTTACAAAGCGTTGTAATTCAGCGAGGTCGATCTCTACACCCGCAGGCATTCCATCGAGCACACCGCCCATTGCTGGCCCGTGCGACTCACCGAAGGTGGTCAGCGTCAATATCTTACCTATGGAATTCATTCTGTCTTTTCAGCAATAAGGTCAACGGCTTGTGCTCCGACAAATTCCACCAGTGTCTCGGGATTGATCTTGAACTGTAATCCCCGCACACCTGCGCTCACATAGATGTAATCATACAGGATGCAGGTCTCGTCGATATAGGTGGGGAAAGGCTTCTTCATGCCCACAGGAGAACAGCCACCGCGAATGTAGCCAGTGGTGGGCAGCAGCTCCTTCATGGGGATGAGGTCCACCTTCTTGTTGCCCGACACACGGGCAGCCTTTTTCAGATCCACCTCTTCGGCTCCGGGAATAACACAGACCAGATGGCCCGTCTTGTCGCCCTGGAGGACTAGTGTCTTGAAGACCTGCTCGATATTTTCTCCCAACTGGTCGGCAATATGCTGTGCACCCAAGTCCGACTCATCGACCTCATAGGGTATGAGTTCATACTGGATCGAGGCGGCATCCAGCAATCTTGCCGCATTGGTTTTGGTTATTTTTTTCATTGTTTCTTGTCTTAATGGTGCAAAGTTACTAATTTTGTGCGATTAATCTATAGGGTAACTAACCAGAAATTTAAAAATATCATAACTAGAAATGAAAAGATTCATTATTGCCGCACTGGTTGCCGTGGCCGGATGGTTTGCCGCCCAGGCACAGTCAATGCCCGCACCCGAGAAGTATAACGACTATCTCGAACAAGTCGCCGCGATGGAACAATCACGGGCAGAATTCCTCATGACCGCAACGATGGAGACCCTGGCCAAGGATCCCAAGGCCTATCGCCAAATGATGGAATTGGCCGAGAGACGCTTCAGCGATGCGGCCGACCCAATCCACAACGAGGGCCTCTACATGGTCGTGCTCAAGCATGCCAGCGAGAAATTTGTCCTCAGCAATACCGAGAAAGAGAAGCAACGCCTGCTGCTAGAGGGGGCAAAGAAGAACATGGTGGGCAGCATTGCCACCGACTTTGACTACATCACACCTAGTGACAAGAACGTCCATCATCTCAAGGACCTGAAGGCTGACTATATCCTCGTCTACTTCAACAACCCGGACTGCGAAGCCTGCGAGACCGTCAAGGAGCGCCTTGCTGGCAATGAGCTCATCAACAAGATGGTCAATGACAAGAAACTTATTGTCCTGGCCATCTACCCCTATGATGACCAGAAACTGTGGAAGAAAGCCAAATATCCCAAGATGATGATCAACGGCTGGAACCAGAGCCGCCAGATTGAATATGCTGAACTCTATGACTTGCCCACCCTGCCATGCTTCTACCTGCTGGACAAGGATTACAAGGTGCTGATCAAGAATGAAGGCAGCCTCAACAAGGTCGAGGCTAAGCTCAAGGAGTTAACCACCGAGCAAGTCGCAGGCCCCGCTCCCGCCACCCCTGCCACTCCTGCTGCAACACCAGCCGCTCCACAGCGCCCCGTCGCCGTCACTGCACCCGCCGATGACCCCAACACAGCCCGGAGCGAGCAGATGATGGGCTACATGCTGGAGAACAAAAGCCAAGAACTCTATGACAACCTGTCGGACAAGGTGAAGAGTCAGGCACAACCCACGACTTTTGACGGGGCACTGTCGCAGGTCGAGAGCAAGATGGGCAAGTACATCAGCCATGAGCCCTGGGAAATCAGGCAGATTCAGGGCCACAATGCCTATACCTCGATGATGAAATTTGAGAAAGGGCAATTGGGACTGGTCATCGTCTATGACGAGAACGGCAAGATGATGGGATTCAACATGGTTCCCGCCCAAGCGCTCGGTCATTAACCGATGACGAGTAAGGAGATATTAACGAGGAACGGCATCTGCCGCTCCTCGTTTTTTCTGTCCACTCATCAACGGGTCATGCGCTTGAGCACATTATAACTGGGAATAATACCCAATTCACCAGCCTTGCTCAGATCTTCAACGCCCAGTGTCTTGTTACCCATGCGCAGGTACATCAGACCACGGTTATAATAGGCCTCGGCCAGGTCAGGTTTCTGCTCAATGGCCTTGGTGTAACAACTGATGGCGCTGGTGTAGTCGCCCTGCAACATGTACACATTTCCCTTGTTGAAGTAGGCATACATATTCTTGGGTGACAGCTTGATGGCCTGGTCGAGATCGGCCATCATCAAGTCGAGTGTGGTGATATCCTGGCGCTGGCGCAACATCGCATGGCTGCGGGCATCGGGGGCTTCACCGACGATCCCGTCAGCATTATCGTCGCGCGCCTGTGCCATGCGGTACTGCATGTAATGGGCATCGGCACGCAGCATGAAGGCCAGCATGAACTGGGGACTGAGGCTGATGGCCGAATCCACGTCACACAAGGCCGCATCGGGATTCTTGACGGTGAGGTAGTCCAGAGCTCGCGCAAAGTAGTCAACACTGCGAGGACGTGCTTGATGAAGCAACGAGTTATAGTACTCGATATTGGCAAAATGGCGCTGGATGTCTCCCTCAGAGAGCTGGGGCTCACCATTGATGAGCGTCACGTTGCCAGGCAGCAACCTCGTGTCGTTCAAGTCACTGATCTCGCGGATGTAATGGGTATTGCCACCCAACTGGTTATCCTGGGCATAGTAGGACAAGGTGTACATGGGCATCGGCTCAATCTCGATATTGTCGTTCTGGATGTGACCGCGCTGTCGGTTGGAGTACTCAGACTTGACAGGATCGCTCTCGGTAACGGTCAACAGCGTGTTGAAGCGGTTGATGATTTCCTCGGCAGTCTCGGGCTCGTCCTCGACAGGGTTGAGTGCCCGCTGCTCGGCCTTCTTGATAGCGGCAGTCGCCTCGATCTCGGCTGGGTTGAAGGTGGACACGTGTGTCTTGTTGCGGCGGAAGATTGCCATTGCCCGCTCCATGTCAGCCTCGCTGCCCTTGTTGTCCCCCATGCGGCGCTTGGCCTCGCCTCGAGCCATGTAGCCTGCCTCAAAGTTAGGGTACTTCTTCAGGATAGCCGTGAAATCGTTAACCGCCTCACGGAACTGGCGCGTTCGCATGTGAAGCAGTGCACGGTTGTAAAGTGCCATGAAATTTGATGGATTGGCCTTGAGCACAAAGTCGAAATCGCTGATGGCCTTATTGTTGTCCCCGACCTCGGCACGCAGCAGGCCACGGTTGAAATGGGCCTCTTGACTGGCAGGATCAAGGCTGATGGCGTAATCATAGTCGGACATCGCACCGAAGTAGTCGTCCAGGTTATATTTCATGAAGGCTCGGTTGATGAAATAGCCCGCATATCGGGGTTCCAGCATGATGGCGCTGTCCATGTCGGCCAACGCGTGTTCAAAGTCATGGTGAGAACGCGTATAGATCTCCGACCTCATGACATAGGCGCTAGCATTCTTCTTGCTCAGGGCGATACCACGGTTCAAGTTCTCGAGTGCCGCCGCGGTGTCCCTACGGGCAAGGTTCATCTGAGCCAGACCAATGTAGGCGCGATCGTTGCGACGGTCGATCTGCAGCAAGCGGTCAAAGGATTGCCGGGCCTCATCATAGTCCTTCAAAGCGCTCTGGCAGACAGCAAGGTTAATGAGCAGATTCTTGTCCTCGGGCATGAGTTTCAAACCCGCGTTATAGTCCTCAACGGCTCCACGGAAGTTGCCAAGATTCTGCCTGGACACGCCACGCACCTGATAGGCATCCACAATAAACGGATTGCGCTCAATCGCCATGCCAGCATCCTGTTCGGCTCCCTGGTAATCTTCCAGGCTAATTTTGGCCACCGAGCGATAGAAGTAAGGCTCGGCCAGGAAAGGCTTTGCCTTGATAGCCTGGTTAAAATATTGAATAGCAAGAACGTAGTCCTCAAAGTACAAAGCATTGCGCCCGATGCTCACCACCTGGTCGGTATTGATCTGGGCATGGGCCGTCATCGCCATTGCCAGCACAGCCAGCAACGACATCAAGCAACGACATATCGTGAATTGTTTCTTCATTTCATGGCAAAAATAGGTGAAAACCAGATGATATAGTACTGAATTAAGTAAATTTAATCCAAATTAAGGATTATCCACTATAGCCGCGGCGACATCTTCGGCGATTAATGCTATAAACAATAATGCAAATAACCCGCAAATAACCCATGCATCAGGATGGTCACCGGCAATCTCATCAGGAATCCAATTGTTACTGTCACGGAAATCGATAGCAATACGATCCTTGCTCCTGCTAAACTCTTGCTTAAGTTCAAGG
>JAFTEU010000051.1 GCA_017453505.1 Muribaculaceae bacterium | reverse complement strand
CAATAGCGGCTGCAAGGTGATTTCAGTTTTCAGTCCTTTTCACCATACACGCGCCAACGGTAACTATTAAGCCAAAACGTATAATCACAACAATTCACGCTAAGCCGCTAAGTCGCTAAGTTTTTAATATTAAGGATTTTATCATTTGCTATCAACAAACATCTGAGAGTTGCGTATCAGTATCAATAATAAATGAATATCAGAAGGGCGCAATGTAAACACCTTACAAATAATATCTTAGCGGCTTGGCGGCTTAGCGTGAGATTGAGTCGCTGAATAGTTAGCGCCAACGGCGCAAATGTGAAATCTTGCTAAAGTAATTGCAAATCAGCGCATCGCGACATTTCACAAAATCTTTACTGGACACCAATCAATATTATTGAGTATATTTAGCCTTGCGTATGTAAGGTTTGGAGCCTCGAGCGTGGCTCCTGATTAAAGTATTAGTGCCGGCGCAGTGGGGCGTCGGCACTAATTGATTAATGGGTCGTTTCAGTTGTCAACAGGTTGTCTCTGTTGTCTGAAAGAGGGTTACTCGGCGGGGGTGATGACACCGTCGCGAACAGCCTTGTTGTAGTCCGTCTCGTCATCATTAGGGCGGTTATGCCATGCTTAACTGGTGGCCTAATGAGTGTAACCCGTCCTTGATGAGCTGGATACGTTCCTTGCTGGGTTGTTTCGTCCCATAGATGTAGGCGGCGAGCAGCGAGGAGTTAATACCGATGCTGTGAGCTACTTGAGAGACATTGAGTTGTGGAAAACGTCTGAAAATGGCTCGGATTTCATTATCCTGGATGGGCTCGTCGGGCTCAAAAAATGATGAGATGTGGATGTCCTCGTCAAGCAGGGGCCAGCGGATGGCATCACCAGCCATGTCAAAAGTGAATGCCTGGCGGTCTTCGTCACTTGCCTCTTTCAGTATCGGGAATGCTTCAAGTTGCCGGCTGTAAATCTCGCCGGTATTGGTTTCCATATAGATGCGTTCGTCGTTGAACCAAACGTCTTTGATTATCTTTTCCATATTTTGATTATTATTTGAAATATTCGTGCCATTTTTGGATGAATTCATCGCGGAATTCTTCACAAATGGTTTGTGCTCGTTTAATATCTCTGGGCTTCAAACCTTGGTTCTGAATTAATTCCACTGTGGGTTCCAATGCGAATTTGGCTTTGCCGTCACTGCTCACCACATGGACGTGAATCGGCTCATGCTAGGCTGAGTAGAAATAGAATCTAAGACCAAAAATAAAGAGTACTGTAGGCATATTGTTTGATTTGTTTTTGCAAAAGTAGGTATAAATTTTTATACCTGCAAGCATTGTCGTGATAAAACAAGCTCAGTGGCCTATTATCGTGCGAAAAAAGCAATTAGTGCCGGCGCAGTGGGGCGTCGGCACTAATTGATTAATGGGTTGTTTCAGTTGTCAACAGGTTGTCTCTGTTGTCTGAAAGAGGGTTACTCGGCGGGGGTGATGACACCGTCGCGAACAGCCTTATTGTAGTCGGTCTCGCGGGTCGGGATCATGTAACGCCACTCGTTCTTCTCCTCAGGCTTGATGGTTACAGCCAGCGTGGTCAGGAAGTTGCCGCCATCCTCATAAGTGTGACGGACGAGGGTGTCTTTCCAGCGCTTGAGGTCAAACCAGTCGAAGCCTTCGCCCCACAGCTCGATGCGGCGATAGAGCTTGATCTCGTTGAGCAGATCAACACCGGTCTTGTTGCAGCTGTACTCGGGATCGCGGCCCGAAGTCTTGTTCAGGGCAACCAGAGCAGCCTGTGCGCCGCTGGCGTTGTTCATCATGTACTCGGCCTCGGCCTCGATGAGCAGCATCTCACTGGAACGGAAGTTGTTCAGCTCACCCACGCCGGGGGTGTCGTTGCAACGCACCTTGAACTGCATGTAGGCATAGACGGTAGCATTGCTCAGCAGGTCGGGATAATTAGCACGGGTATCCTTAGCCAGCTGGGTGCTGTTGGCAGCCACACCAGTCGTGGTGGTGTAGGTGTAACCCGTGGGATCGAGCCACCATTGGCGACGGATGTCGGTCTCGGGAATCTGATTGAACAACTCTCTGCTGATGCACTTGGGATAGTTGCGCACGTTACCGGCATTGCTGTTATAAGCAATGTAAGCATGGTAGCTGTAGTAGTACAGCGTCTGGTCGGTTGCGCTATAGCCACCCCAGATCCACTCGCTGTTGTGGGTGCAGAAACCGTCGCTCAGCAACTGGGCATTACTCATCAGCGGGTAGTTGGCACGGGCCAGCTTGGCATACTTGGAAGCATTGCTCCAGTCGCAGCGGTTGAGCGCTGCGCGGGCATAGGTGGCATAAGCTACCTCGATGTCGGGCAGGAAGAACTCGTCGGAGGAACGGTGACGGCCTGAGGCCTGATAAAGGTTAATGGCCTCATCAAGGTCGGCATAGATTTGTGCGTAAGCATCGGCCAGCGAAGTCAGAGGCAGCTCGCCCACGCTCTCGTCCAGACGGAGTACAAGACCCGGGCAGTTGCCATTGTCGCTGTCCACCCAACGCTTGCAGTAAATCTGAGCCAGCATCATGTAAGAGTAAGCACGGAAGGTCAGACCCTGCGCTTTGAGGAACTGCTTGTCGGCCTCGACACCTTCGGCCTCGTCAACGTGCAGGATGACACTGTTGGCATTACTGATGAGCTTGTAGTAGTAGAACCAAGGATAATAGGTATATAAGCTGTTGGGCGTGTCATGCACGTTTTGGTTAATGAGTGATGCCCATCCGGGAAGATTAACAAAGAAGTCCTGCCCTGGATAGTTGCCGTACCACATCTTGATACAACCCTCGCCACACATACCCTGTGTGCTCAGGTACTGGTTCATCATCACGCGAGCGCAGCCGTTGATGGCCAGCTTGACGTTCTCGGTGGTCTCGAATGCGGTCGCCGTGCCGGTTTCGGCGGTCGGTGCGGTGTCAAGGTAGTCCTTGGAGCACGATGATAGTCCCAATGCAACTACACCTGCAATCAGTATATATTTGAAAATTTTCATAATGTATTCTATTTAATAATGTAACGATTGTTGATTAGAAACCGAACTTCACACCGAACGAGAATACGCGCGGAGTTACCATGTAGTCGCCCACGTAGCCGCTGAAGTTCTGCTGTGCATTCATACCCTTGCGGGCAGTCTTGGTGTACAGGTTCTCGACGGTGGCCGAGAGAGAGATGTTGGTGAAACCAATCTTGTTCAGGATGAAGCGAGGCAGGCGGTAGGTGAGGCCGATGTTCTTAACGATGAAGTAGTTCGACGAGGTGATGTAGCGGTCGCTGGTAGCGCTGTTATAGCTATTGTCACCCGAGTAAACTGCGGGAGTGCCGTTGGGATCGAGGCGGTTGGCGGGATAGTTCACGTAGCTGTCGTTGCCTTCACCCACGGTCATGGCCTTGATCTGATCATCGCTGTAGGTGACAGCGGTACCATCGAGGTCCTTGGTCCAAGCGTTGGCCATATCGGCATGGATGGCACTGGGAGTACCGCCCATCGAGGTCAGGCTCTGGTAGGTCCAGTCGATACACTTGCCACCCAGCTGGAAGGCGAAGATGGCGCCCAGCGTGAAGTTCTTGTAGTCAATCGTTGGATTGAAGCTACCATAGAGCTTAGGCACTGCACTGCCGTGCCACTCACGCTTGCCATAGGTGGCGGGCTTGTAAACGTAGGGGACACCGTCGATAACAACATACTCGCCTGCGGGGATGGCCTCGCGGTTGGTCAGATCCTCATCCTTACCCACCAGACCGGGTACATAGAAGTCGTGGTCATTGAAGGTATAGAGTGACTTACCGGTCATGTCGTCGATACCCTTGTAGGTATAGGTGTAGAAGGAATACATCGAGTGACCCTTGCGGTAGTTGTACTGGCCGCTCTGCAGACCGGCAGTGTACTCATCCTTCTCCTCGCCAACATTGTAGACATCGGGCATCTTGGTGATCTTGTTGTTCAGGTAGGTCAAGTTCAGACCCAAGTTGAAGCGGAAGTCGTTGAACTTAACGATGTCGGCATCGGCCGAGAACTCGAAGCCGCGGTTCACCATGTTACCCAGGTTGATCTGTACCTGTGATACAGCGCTGCTGGTGCTGGTGGCACCGGCCGACAGCGGCTGGTTGAGGCTGAAGATCAGGTCATGCGAGCCCTTGCTGAAGTACTCAATGCTGAAGTTCAGGCGGTTGAACAGGCGGCCTTCCAGACCGACGCTCAGGTTCCTTACCGACTCCCAGCTGAGCAACTCATTGGTCAACTGGCTCTTTACCAGAGCACCCATGCCACCGTTAACGGTGATGTCATACAGTGCCATGTAGCTGTAATAGTCAGCAGCACGGTCGTTAGCGGCCTCACCATAGGCAGCGCGGAACTTCAGGTTGTTGATCCAGTCATACTTGCGGATGAACTCCTCGCGGCTCATGATCCAGCTGGCACCGATGCTGTAGAAGTTACCCCAGCGATGGTCGGGATGGAATCGTGAGCTACCATCGCGACGGAAGGTGCCCTCCAGAGAGTACTTGTTGTCAAGGACGTAACGAACGCGGCCCAGGTAGCTCTCCCTGCGGTCGTTGTTCTCGTAGTCATACAGGCTCTGGATGTCCGAGAAGTTGATCATGTCGATGTGACCGGCAAGGGTCTCGTTAGCCTTGTAACCATACAGGTAGTTGTACTTGTAGTAGTAGTTCTCATGACCGAGCAGCACCTCAAAGGCGTGGCGGTCGGCATAAGTCTGGTTCCAGTTCAACAATTGCTGGAGGGTGTAGTTCTTGTAGCGGTAGATGATGCGCTTGGTGCGGGCATTGTTACCCATACCGTCACCGATGATGGCGTTGTTATAGCTGCGGTTCTCGGTGTTGCGCACATTCAGGTCGGCGTTCAGGGTGAGGTCAAAGCCATAAGGCAGAACGAAGGTGACATAGCCCTGACCGTCAAGAGTGTTGCGATAGGTCTTGTCCATATCCAATTCGGTCTCCCACAGGTAGTGGCGGCCTGCATATTGAGGACGGGTGTAGTCTTCACCGTTATCGTAGATCTTGTTTCCTTGCTCGTCCAGAACGTAGTCACCGTTAGGTGAGCTCAAGTCGTGGAGATAAACAGGATAAATAGGAGCGATGTTACGGCAGTAGCTGAAGGCGTTCTTGTAGCTGTTCTCGCTGTCGCTATGGAATCTGGTGAGCTGGTGAGAACCGCTGATGTTTAATCCGGTCTTGAACCAGGTTTTGGGCTCCAGGTTGACACG
The DNA here is from genome assembly GCA_017453505.1 of Muribaculaceae bacterium. Lineage (GTDB taxonomy): Bacteria > Bacteroidota > Bacteroidia > Bacteroidales > Muribaculaceae > Sodaliphilus. Next base: position 22,708 of record JAFTEU010000051.1, on the reverse strand, counting down.
TGCGCGGCCACTGAGGCGTTCAAAGCCAGACTCCTTGGTGTAACCGTCCTCCTTGGTGTAACCTACACCCAGGTAGTAGTTAGAGGTCTTGCTGCCACCGTCGCCACTGACGTTGTACTCCTGGCGGAAACCGCTGCGGATAGCGGCTTTAAACCAGTCGAGGTCACCAGCGATTTCACTCTTGATGTTGGCGTCACTCCTCAGCGTGTAGCCATTGAACAGATTATCGCTAGGCTGGTCAAAGATGTTGTAGTGCAGGTAAGAACCGATGATTTCCTGATTGGCCTTGCTCATGGCATCACCCCAGCTCATGGTCTTGCCCTCACCACTGTTACCGGCAGTGTAAATCTCGCGAACGTAGCTCTGCATCATGGCGTTCATCCACTGGCGGGCGTCCATGCGGTCATACTCGGGGATACCACGGTTGTAGGTACCCATCATGACCGAAGCGTTGATGCGGGCCTTGTCGTTGCGGCCCTTCTTGGTGTTGATCATGATTACACCGTTACCGGCGCGGTTACCGTACAGGGCTGCCGAGGTAGCATCCTTGAGCACGGTGATGCTCTCGATGTCGGCGCTGTTCAAGTCGCTGATGTTGCCGCCAAAGGGCACGCCATCGATGACATACAAGGGCTCGTTGCTACCGTTGATCGATGCAAAACCGCGGATGCGGATCGATGCGTCGTTACCGGGTTGGCCATAGGTCGAGTTGACCACCAGACCAGTCGTGGTGCCCTCGAGTGCCGAGGTGACACTGGTCACGGGACGGGCCTCGATCTGCTGTGAGGTTACCTGTGACACGGCACCGGTGAGCTCACTCTTCTTGGCTGTACCATAGGCAACTACCACAACCTCGTCCAGGTCCTGGCTGTTGCTGAACATCTCGATCACCATGCCGTTCTCGGCCTTGACAGTGACAGGAGTCATGCCGATGTAGGTGACATTCAACTGGCTGTTGTGGTTTGGAACAGTCAAGGTGAAATGGCCGTCCAGGTCGGTTGCAGTACCAGTGTTGGTACCCACAACATTGACTGTCGCGCCGATGATTGGTTCATTGTCACTGGCCGATACTACGGTACCGGTGATAGTGACCTGTGCGAGTGCTGCTGTACATACCAGCAGTAGGCTCGCAAGTAGTAATGAGATTCTTTTCATACGCGTTAAATTTTGAATTTATTTATAAATATAAAAATCAGTTACTCATTAATAAGCCGTGTGCAGGGTAAATGGTTAATTAGAGGTCAACTCAATAACCCGGCTGAAATGAAATTTTACAAAATTAGTACAATTTTTCTAATAAGATACAAAAAAGTGCGAAAAATTGTTATTCCACCTGCCGTTTTTCATTAGATTATTCAAAAATCGGCGTGCCGATGCAGCCATTTGGCGCCTGGATGTGGAGCATGGCGCAGATGGTGGCCGTGATATCGGTCATGTGGGTGAGGCGGGATGTCTCGCCAGGGGTGATGTGCCAGCCCATGAAGATAAGGGGGATGTGGGAGTCGCTCTGGCTCCAGGTGCCGTGATTGGAACCGTCCCACTCGGTTTTACCTGCATAGACTCCCGTGCGGGGCACGACATAGATCTCACCGCTGCGCCCTGGGAAGTAGCCGAGCTTGATGCGCTCCTTGAGGATGGTGGGGATCGGGTAGGTGTCGATGCGTGACATGTCGATGGCCCATTGTATCTCCTCGGGGACCTCCAGAGCCCGGCAGGCGGCTCGCATCACCTCGTTATAGTCGAGACGGGCATTGTCGATGGCCTCATGGTTGATATAGAATGGGTATTCCATCTCGGCCTTGATGAGCTGCTTCACGCCGAACTGTTGTTCGAGCAGCTCATTAGCGGCCTTGAGTGCATCTGGATTGTACCAGCAGGCGCTGGGCAGACCATGGGCCGTCATGCGGGGGTAGCTGTGCGTGCCGCCGTGGTCGGCGCTCAGGAACAGCAGATAGTTCCCTCGGCCGATGCGCTGGTCCAGAACGTCGATGAAGTGGGCGATTTCGCGGTCCAGCTGGTAGTAGATGGAGTCCACCTTGGGCGAGTGGGTGCCATAGTAGTGGGCACACATGTCGGTGTTCGAAACACTGATGGCGAGCAGGTCGGTAGCATCATCTTGACCCAGCTTCTCGTTGATGAGGGCCTGCTCGGCCATGGCAAAGGTCATGGTGGTACCCATGGGCGTGTTGTTCTGGTCGTAGGCCAGCTCAGTGCGGTGTTTCTTGTTGAAGTCACTGACCCACTTGGGCAACTTGTCACGGTAGTAGGTGCTGGTGACAAAGGACTTGCTGTCCTTGTCATACCAGTAGGCTCCTGTGGGGCGGTGGCCTGCCGGCAGGATGGCGGCACGGTCCTTGAGAGCGATACCCACGATGCGGCTCTTGAAGTCGGAGGCCAGCAGCAGCTGGTCGGCGATGTTGGTGGTGACGAGGTTGCGGGGCGACTTGCCGCGGGTCTTGTCGTTACCGCCAACGCCTCGCTCGCTGTCGTCCTGCACGCTGGTCACGTTCTTGCCGTGGAGCATGAAGTTATTGCCCACGATCCCATGGAATGCAGGTGTCGTGCCCGAGTAGATGGTCGCGTGCCCGGCGGCGGTCACCGTGGGCACATAATCGATGATGGTGTTATTGCACCGGTAACCATCCCGCAGCAGGGTCTTGAAGCCTCCCTCTCCCCACTGGTAATTAAAGAGGTAGTCCCACCTCATCTGATCCACAACCAGGCCCACAATCAACTTGGGCCTACTGGGCTGTGCGCTGGCCAATAACGCCACGACAGCCGCCATCACAACAAATAATCTCTTCATTTTCTTCATATCTCTTAAAAACAATTATTTATCTGGGCTTTTCTTGGGTTTAACAACAAGAAGTACAAGAAATACAATTTATAAAACAGCGCAAGAAATACAATGTGATTTTATTGTCTGTACTTGTGGACTAATCGGCCATAAACATCGAGGATGTCTCTTTGCTCAATATCAAAGAAATACCTCTGCAAGTCAATGTTCTTAGGGGCAAAATTCACTAGTATTCCACATGTGGCGTTGAGCAGTCGCATGTAGTTGAAAAGTTGTGCCCTGTGGTTATTGTTTAAGACTTCTACCGATTTGCATTCAATGATGATTTCGCCCTTACAGACAAAATCGACACGATAGAGGGCGTTCATCGGCTGCCCGTGGTAGGAAGGGTGAAATGTCAGTTCTTTCTCAAATGGGATATTAGACTCCTCAAGTTGAATATGCAAGCCTTCTTGATAACAATACTCATTAAGGCCTGCCCCCAGTTCTTTATGCACCTCATAGAGGGCTCCAACCACATCGTATATATGCTCTTTCAGTCTATGGATGTCAATCATTGTCAGTATGAGATTTATTGATTGTATATCTTGTATTTCTTGTTGTTTTTTAAAAAGGAGGAGGGTGGGGGTTAGGGGTGGCGGGTGGTGCCGCGGATGACGAGGCGGGTCTTGACGATGCGCTTCTCGGCGTGGTCGCTGGGTAGGGTGCCCTCCACGAGGCCGATGAGGATGTCGGCGGCCTCCTTGCCCACTTGGGTACCGCGCTGCTCGACGGTGGTCAGCATCGGGTCACACACCGTGGCCCGGAAGCCGTTGGTGAAGCCGCAGATGCTCACATCGTCAGGCACGTTATATCCCATGCGCTTCACCACCGACAGGATGCCGATTGCCGTCTCGTCGTTGACGGCAAAGAAGGCATCGGGACGGCCCTCCATGTGCATCATGGCGGGAGTGATGCGCTCGGCATCGGCGCGGTTGTCACAGATGCGCACCAGCGACTCGTCGAGCGTCATCCCGTGCTTGTACAGGGCGTCACGATAGCCATTGTAGCGGTTCTTGGCGATTTCCATGTTCATCGGCGCGCCGTAGAAGGCGATGCATTTGCATCCAGTCTCAATGAGGTGCGAGACAGCGTTCATCGTGCCCATGTAGTCATCCACGACGACGCGGCTGGCATTAAGGGCCGGGCAGATGCGGTCATAGAACACCAGCGGCACGCCTGCCGCCTCCAGGTGCAGGAAGTGTTCATAGTGCTCGGTATCCTTGGCCTGAGAGACGATGATGCCACACACCTTGTTCTTGAGCATCGCTTCACAGATCTGCACCTCGCGCTCATAGCTCTCGTTGCTCTTGGCCACCATGATCTGGTAGCCGCGTGCCGATGCCTCGGCCTCGATGCCATCAAGGATTGACGAGAAATAATAATGAACCAGCTCGGGGATGATGACACCGATGGCGCGGGAGGGATTGCGACGGCTGTGGCGCAGCTGTTCGGCAATCACGTTAGGGAAATAATTGTGCTCCCTGGCAAATTGCTGAATGGCCTGGCGGCGCTCCCGTGAAATGCTGGGGCTGTCACTCAAGGCGCGGGATACTGTGGCTACCGACACGCCCAGCTCGCGGGCGATATCCTTCATTGTCAAGTGTCTGTTGTCATCCATTTTATGTCTGTATTTACTTGAGTTGGTTAGAATCAGTTCCATCGCAATAAATCTTGCAATGAACTGCGAAATTAGACAAAAAAAATCAATCACGCAAACGATTGCATTTAATTAATCAAATTTTTAACATTATATAAAAAGGAAAATCGATTTGATATTTCTATTTTTGCCCTGTTTTAATTGCCTTAAAGCGGCCATTAAAAACCAACAGGCGGTCATCCGCTGCAAGTCAACCATATATCAATGAGAATAACAAATTATTGATTACCAACATAATATTAACTTTAAAAAATTTAAAATGAAGCAGGTAAACATCAGAATTCCGTTTAGGATTCTAACCCTCGTGATGGGACTGTTCCTGTCACTGGGAGCCTATGCACAGATTACTGTGAATGGCATTGTGAAGGATGCTACCGGCGAGCCTGTTATCGGCGCGAGTGTTCGTGTCGTTGGCAGCCAGCAGGGTACTGTGACCGACTTTGACGGTCTCTTTACCCTCGATGGCGTGCCCCAGGGCGCCAAGCTCCAGATTTCGTCTATCGGCTACGAGACCCACGAGGTTGACGCAGCCAGTGACATGGTAATTACCCTTGCCGAGAGCACCCAGATGCTTGAAAATCTGGTGGTCATCGGTTATGGCGTAGTAAAGAAAAACGACTTGACCGGTTCGGTGACGGCTCTCAAGCCCGATGCCAAGAACAAGGGTGTCGTTGTCAGTGCCCAGGACATGCTCGGCGGTAAGGTTGCCGGTGTGAGCGTGACCAGCAATGGTGGTGAGCCTGGTGGCGGTGCCAGCATCCGCATCCGCGGTGGTTCGTCACTGAACGCCAGCAACAACCCCCTGATTGTGATCGACGGTATCGCCATGGATAACAATGGCGTGAGCGGTCTGTCCAACCCCCTGTCGCTGGTTAACCCCCAGGACATCGAGAGCTTCAACGTGTTGAAGGATGCATCGGCCACCGCCATCTATGGTAGCCGTGGTTCTAACGGTGTCATCATCATCACCACCAAGAAGGGTCGTCGTGGCCAGCGTCCCGCCGTTTCCTACAACGGTAGTGTGACCTGGAGCAAGAAGAAAAAGACCATCGACGTGATGAGCGGCGACGAGTACCGTGACTTCGTGAAGGAAATCTTCGCCGGCAACACCCGTGAGGATAACGCTCTGTCGCTGCTGGGCAATGCCAACACCGACTGGCAGAACGAGATCTACCGCACGGCCTTCAGCCACGACCACAACCTGACCGTTTCGGGTTCGGTGGGCCAGATCCTGCCTTACCGCATCTCGGCTGGTTTCACCGATCAGCAGGGTATCCTCAAGACCTCGGACTACAAGCGTTACACCGTGTCCTTGAACTTGAACCCCTCTTTCTTTGAGGACCACTTGACCATGAACCTGAGTGGTAAGTTGGCTTGGACCAAGTCTCGTTGGGCCGATACTGGCGCTGTGGGTAATGCCGTGCGCATGGACCCGACCCAGCCCATCTATAGCAGCGATGAAAAGTATTACGGAGTGGGTGGCTACTTCGAGTGGCTCCAGCCCAATGGCTCGGATAGTGCTTGGCCCTACACCAAGAACACCAACGCTCCCTACAACCCCGTGGCTATGCTCGACAACCATGACAACAGTGGTAAGACCCACTCGTTTATCGGTACAGCCGAGATCGACTATAAGATCCACGGTTTTGAGGACTTGAGACTGCACCTCACCCTGGGTGGTGACTTCACTGGCGGTAATGGGCACAACATCAGCGCCAATATCTCCAACACCTCCAACTACTGGGGCAACAACAGCTGGTACACTCAGAGCAAGGAGAACCTGCAGTTGAGCACCTATGCCCAGTACTACAAGGACTTCAACGACAAGCATCACTTCGATATCATGGCTGGTTACGAGTGGCAGCACAACTGGCGCAAGGAGTATAACGAGTCATGGGGTACCTATCCCACCAACTCGGCACTCTTCTTCACCGATGCCGATATCGAGAACGGCGCTCTCCAGGTTGTTCCTGGCATGTGGATTCCCGCTGCCAACTACAACGTGGGCGACAGCAAGGCCGGTGCCATCCGTGCCGAGGGCGTTTACCGTCAGAACAACGGCCTGGGTTACCGCACCGAGAACTACCTCGTGTCATTCTTTGGCCGTACCAACTACACCTATGACAACCGCTACTTGTTGACCTTCACCATGCGTTATGACGGTTCTTCACGTTTCAAGAAGCACTGGGCACTGTTCCCCTCCGCAGCATTGGCATGGAAGATCAACGAGGAAGCCTTCATGAAGGATGGCCCCTTCAGCGACCTGAAGTTGCGCCTCGGTTGGGGTAAGACTGGTCAGCAGGAAGGCATTGGCGACTACAACTACTTTGCCACCTACGTGATGAGCAACGGTAGCATGGGCGCATTCTACGACATCGCTGGCGACGGCTCCAAGGCTAAGCCCAATGTATATAACCCCGAGCTGAAGTGGGAGACCACCACGACGACCAACATCGGTCTCGACTGGGGTATCATGAACCAGCGCCTGAGCGGTAGCATCGACTGGTACTATCGCAAGACCACCGATCTGTTGAACTGGGCTACCTTCTCGGCTATGACCAACTTCAAGAACGCGTTCTACAAGAACATCGGTTCGCTGCGCAACACCGGTATCGAGTTCTCGTTGAACTGGAAGGCCATCAGCACCAACGACCTCTTGTGGACCATCGACTACAACTTGACCTACAACAGCAACAAGATCACCGAGCTCATCAGCGACGATCCCGATTACTTCGTGACCACCGGTAGCATTGGCATCAACGGTAATGCCCAGGCTCACGTCGTGGGTCATCCCTCCAACAGCTTCTACGTTTACCAGCAGGTCTATGGCCAGGATGGCAAGCCCATCGAGGGCCAGGTGGTTGACCGCAACGGTGACGGTGTGATCAGCGATGCCGACAAGTATCTCTACAAGTCGCCCTGGGCTCCTGTGACCATGGGTCTGGCTTCACGCCTCGACTGGAAGAACTGGGACTTCGGCTTCAGCCTGCGTGCCAGCATCGGCAATTACTTGTTCAACAATGTGATGCAGGGTTATCACAACGTGAGCACCGCTGCTGTATTTGAGGAGGTTGGTGCATTCTATCTGAACAACCGTCCCCGCTCATCGGTTGAGATGGGTTGGCAAACCTATAACAACCACGCTAACTTCAGCGACTACTGGGTACAGAACGCTTCGTTCCTCAAGTGTGACAACATCACCCTGGGTTACAGCTTCAACAACCTGTTGAAGCGCGGTAGCTACAACGGCATTGGCGGACGTATCTATGGTAGCGTCTCCAACGTATTCTGCATCACTAAGTATGACGGCATCGATCCCGAGGTATTCGGTGGCATCGGCGGTGACATCTTCCCCCGTCCCATCTCGTTCATCCTGGGTCTGAGCCTGAACTTCTAATTGCGCTGATACATTATACTAATTTATAATTAGATTATCACAATGAATAAGTTTTTCAAATATATATTGAGTGCAGCTGTGGTGCTGATGATGGGTGGAGGATTGACCTCTTGCATCAACGACCTGGATGTGGAGCCCATCGATCCCTCGTTGCAGAGCGATGTCACTCCCGAGCAGCTGTTCAACAAGTGCTATTCGGTCTTCGCTACCTCGGGTAACAACGGTGGTGACGACAATGTTGACGTTGACGGCCTTGATGGCGGTTTCCAGCACAAGTATCGCCAGATGTGGAACTCTAACGAGTTGACGACCGATGAGGCCATCTGCGGTTGGGGTGATGAGGGTATCCCCTCCTATTGCCACAATTCCTATGACGCCAGCCACCCGATGCTGCGCGGTTACTACTATGGTCTGTGTATCGGTATCACCTTCTGCAACCAGTATCTGGAGGTGTATAACGACTATGATGCCACGATGACTGCCGAGGTTCGCTTCCTGCGCGCCTTCCAGTTTTATCTGTTGACCGATGCCTTTGGCAACATTCCCTTTGCTACCAAGATCTCGGGTGACAACCCCGAGCAGTACACCCGTGCACAGGTGTGCGAGTTCATTGAGAGTGAGTTGAAGGCTATCATCGGTGAGGATGCCAGTGACAATGCTACTGTCCTGAAGGATCCCGCTCCCAAGAAGTATGGCGAGGCCGGTTATGGCCGCGTTGACAAGGCTGCCGCCTGGATGTTGCTGTCACGCCTGTACCTCAACAGTGAGGTCTATACTGGCACTCCCCGCTGGGGCGACGCTGCTACCTATGCCAAGAAGGTGATGGACTCCAACTACAAGCTCCTCACCACTGGCTATGCTGGCAATGGCATCGATGGCGTATACCGCGAGTACACTCCCTACCAGATGCTCTTCATGGGTGACAACAGCAAGACTGACGCTGCCTATGAGGCTGTGTTCCCTGTTATTCAAGATGGACTGCGCACCACCTCGTGGGGCGGTACCAACTTCTTGATCTGCTCGACCGCCGATGCCGATATGCACCCCAACCAGTTTGATGAGACCGAGGTCAATGGTCTGTACAACAACAGTGCATGGGGTGGTAACCGTGCACGTCCCGAGCTGGTTCGCTTGTTCTTCCCCAACGACGATGCTCCTTCAGGCCACGCTTACACGCTGACCATGGCTGCCGAGGACGACCGCGCCTTGTTTGAGACCGAGGGTCGTTACCTCAATGTTGAGGATGAGTCCAACTTCAAGTATGGCTATGCTGTTGCCAAGTTCAACAACTTCAAGTGTGACGGCAGCAAGGGCAGTGACATCACCTTTGCCGACTCCCACCTGTTCTACATGCGTGTGGCTGAGGCTTACTTGACCTATGCCGAGGCTCTCACCCGCCAGAGTGGTGGTGTGGCTCCCGCCGAGGCCGTGGCTGCTATCAATGCCATCCGTGGTCGTGCTCACGCCTTGCAGCGCAACCGTTACACCCTCGACCAGATCCTGGACGAGTGGGGTCGTGAGTTCTACTTTGAGGGTCGTCGCCGTGTCGATTTGATCCGCTTTGGCAAGTTTGGTGGCAACACCGACTATCAGTGGCAATGGAAGGGTGGCGTCTATGCCGGACGCGACTTCGAGGCATTCCGCAACGTGTTTGCTATCCCCACCGATGACCTGATTGCTAACTCCAAGCTGCAACAGAATCCCGGTTATTGATCGGATATCAATGTCTAACAATTAAAAGTTGCCAGTTGTCAGTCGTCAGTTGTCAGCGGCATTCGCAATCAACTGAAAACTGGAAACTGAAAACTGAGAACTAAATAAATGACAATAAAGAACATGAAAAAGATATTTTTATCATCACTGATGCTGCTCAGCATGGCGCTCGTGTTCACTGCCTGCGAGGAAGATCGTGATTCTAACCCCACGCTGGTGCAGCCCACGTCGTTCACGCTTAACAACCCCGTGAACACGCTGGTTGACCTGGAACTGTCAAAGGGTATTCCCTTTGCTTGGTCGCAGCCCGATTTTGGCGGTTGGCCCGCTGCCTGTGAGTATCAACTCGAGGTTTCTCCCACCAATGAGTGGACCGTATCGACCGCCGATGCCGATGCTGACACTACTGGTGCTGTGGTTGCCAACTATGCTACCATCAAGACGGTCTATGCTGGTTGCAGCGGCGACATGCTTGCCGAGGAACTCAACAAGGCTCTTAACAAGATCCTCATGTGGGAAGAAGGCAACGTGCCCGAGAAGCAGACCGTCTATGTGCGCTGCTCTGCTGTTACCGCTGGTGCACTGAAGGTTTACTCCAACGTGGTAAGCCTCGATGTGAATCCCTACTATGTTGACCTGAGCGCTGAAGTCAGCGAGGAGGTTGAGATTTGGTACCTCGTTGGTGCAGGTATCGGCTCTGCCGATTGGGACAATGGTGGTGAAGGTAGCATCGCTACTGGTGGTCTGATCCCGATGTATCCTGTATTTGACACCGATGACTCCAGCATCATGCCTGGCGAGATCCAGTATGTGGGCTACTTCACAGCCGACATGCAGTTCAAGCTGATCCGCGATCCCGGTGATTGGGGCAATCAGTGGGGTATGGGTGACGCTGGCTACGTCAAGAATGACGGTGGCAGTGGCAACCTGACTGTCCCCAGTGACGGCTACTACAAGATCCACCTGAACACTGCTGCCGATGAACTCACCATCGAGCCCTATGAGGGCACGGTTGGTGTTTACGCTCAGATTGCAATGCCTGGTAATTATCAGGGCTGGGACACTGGCGCTGACTTTATGAATCCGATGAGCACCAGCGTTGAGAACCACGACTGGTACTTGAAGAGTGTGACCTATGAGGAGACGACTCTCAAGTTTGCTGCCGACAACAGTTGGGATGTGAACTGGGGTGGTAAGACCTTCCCCTATGGTCTGGGTACTCAGGGTGGTCCTGACATCGCCGTTCCTGCTGGCACCTACCACGTGTACTTCAACGATATCTTGGGTACTTACAACTTTGTCCCTGTTGAGTAAATTAATAACCAAGTTTTCAGTCATCAGTTTTCAGTTGTCAGCGGCATGCGCATTCAACTGAAAACTGAGAACTGAGAACTGAGAACTGAAAGAGAATAAAATGAAGAAGTTTTTATATATTGCTGCAACTGCCTTGTTGCTGGCAAGTTGTACCGAGGATTTTAAGGACTGGGCTGAGCCCCAGAGCAATCCTCAGGGTGAGGTGATCTCCTTTGGCAACGGTTCAGTGGCTCCTGTGGGCACCATCGACTTTGCCCAGGTGACTGGCGAGCGCGTCAAGGTGTGTGACATCAGCGCACCTTCGACCAGTGACACCACTTATACTCCTGAATATACCATCTATCTTGATGGACAGGCATTTGCAATGGGTGCTGATGGCACCATCGATGCCCAGGAGTTGAAGGACTATGTGATTGCACTCTACGGCAAGGCTCCCGAGCCCCGCGTGATCAACGCAGTGGTAGAGTGGGTGATGACCAACGGCACGACGGCCACGACCATCAAGAGTGAGCCGTTTGAACTGACTGTGATCCTTGAGCCTATCGCTGTGCCCGACCTGTGGTATCTCGTTGGCTCTTGCATCGGTGACGGTAGCTGGGGCAACGAGCAGGCCAAGATTGGTACCGCTCTTATCCCCATGTATGCCGACTCCGAGGACTACACCGTTCTCACCTACGTGGGCTACTTCCCTGCCGGTCAGGGCTTCAAGCTGATCCACACGCCTGGTAGCTGGGATGAGCAGTGGGGTATGACTGGCGGTGAGCCTGTCAAGAACGATGGTGGCAGCGGCAACATCGAGGTGCCTGCCGACGGTTACTACCAGATTACCTACGACATGAACACCGAGTCACTGACCATCACGCCCTATGAAGGCGCAGTCGCTGTTTACTCGATGATCGGTATGCCTGGTGGCTATCAGGATTGGAACCCTGCTGGCAACCTGATGACCCCCATGAGCACCGTGGTTGAGAACCATGACTGGATCTTGAAGGATGCGACCTATGACGACACCGAACTCAAGTTTGCTGCCGATGGTGGCTGGGGTGTGAACTGGGGTAGCAATACCTTCCCCGTGGGCGATGGTGTGGCCAATGGCGCTAACATCCCTGTCGATGCTGGTACCTCCTCGGTAGTGTTCAATGATATTCTGGGCAAGTATTACTTTATCGCTGCTCAGTAATCTCATCAGTCAATAACTGACAATTCCCGGCGGGGACGTGCCACACGAGGCGCGTCCCCGCTATATAAATGCAGCCACCGATGTGGCTGCAAACGATTGCATTCAAAAAAAGTGCTACATATATCCTATTTTTATATGAAACTGGAGATAAATTGCTATATTTGTGGGTAATATAACCGCTAAAACTATACTGACAATGAAAAAGTTCTTTACCACAGCACTTGTAGTGATGTTGCCATTATTGATAATGGCTCAGGGCTGGCCCGATAAGTATGACGGCGTGATGCTGCAGGGCTTCTATTGGGATTCCTACACCGATTCCCGTTGGACAAAGCTTGAATCCCAGGCCGATGAGTTCTCCGAGTTCTTCAAGCTCGTGTGGATTCCCCAGAGTGCCTCGTGTGGCGGTGGCCGCTCGATGGGTTATGATGACCTGTACTGGTTTACCAACTACAATAGCTCCTTCGGCACCGAGTCACAGTTGCGCTCGTTGATCAATACCTTCAAGAGCAAGGGCATCGGCACCATTGCCGACGTGGTTATCAATCACCGTAAGAACGTGTCCAACTGGGTGGATTTCCCAGCTGAGACCTATAAGGGTGTGACCTATCAGCTCAAGTCAACCGACATCTGCAAGAATGATGATGGCGGTGCTACCCAGACGTGGGCTACCAGCAACGGTTACTCCCTGAGCAATAATAATGATACTGGCGAGGACTGGGGTGGCATGCGCGACCTGGATCACCGCAGCGAGAATGTGCAGAAGAATGTCCTGGCCTATCTCGACATGCTGCTCAATGACCTGGGTTATGCCGGCTTCCGTTATGACATGACCAAGGGCTATGCTGCCTCGTTCACAGGCTTGTACAACTCGACGGTCAATCCTGAGTTCTCGGTGGGTGAGTATTGGGATGGCTATCTGCCCACGGTCAAGTCGTGGATTGATGGCACCAAGGTCAATAACGTGGTACAGAGTGCCGCTTTTGACTTCCCCTTCCGTTACACCATCCGTGACGCGGCCAACAACAACACCTGGACCAATCTTGCCGGCAGCGACAAGGGCTTGAACCTGTCCAACAATTACAAGCGCTATGCGGTGACCTTTGTAGAGAACCATGACACCGAATACCGCAGTTCGTCGGCACCTCAAGATCCCATCAGCAGCAATGTGGAGGCCGCTAACGCCTATCTGCTGGCAATGCCAGGCACTCCCTGCATCTTCTATAAGCACTGGTTGAGCTACAAGGAGAGCATCAAGCAGATGATTTATGCCCGTCAACTGGCTGGTGTGACCAACACGAGCACGACCTTTAATATGGCCAATAGTGCTGCTCAGAACTACTATGTGCAGCGCACCGTCGGCACCCGTGGCGCGATTATGGCCCTGATGGGCAATACAGCCTATAGTGTGCCGCCAACCTTCGTTCTCGTGGCTAGCGGTACCAACTACCGCCTTGCTTTGAGCAAGACCACCGAGACGGCCTGGGCCAGCAAGCCCAGCGGTGAGTATGAGGGCGCTTTCAGCGTCACGCTCACTGCTGTCAGCCAGACCGATGGCGCACAGCTCGTGTATACACTCGATGGTAGCGAGCCCACTGCCAGCAATGGTGTCAAGGTAGCCGATGGTGCCAGTGTGGCCATCAGCGCCAGTGTGACCCTCAAGGTGGGCCTGTTGATCAATGGTGCCGTGAGCGGTGTCATCACCCGTAACTATAGCCTTATCAATAGCGACTTTGAGCCCTACGAGATCACCGTTTATCTCAAGGATCCTACTGTGGCCCCCAACAATTGGCCCATGGTGAATTTCTATACCTGGGACAGCTCCGACAAGCAGTTTAACGGCAATTGGCCTGGCCAGACCATCACCAGCACTGCAGTCATTAATGGTGAGAAGTTCTACTACTGCACCTACAATATCACGGGCAAGAATTATTACATGAACTTCGTCTTCAATCAGGGTGGCAGCACCGCTGGCAGCCACCAGACGGTTGATGTGACCGATGTGAACAAGACTTCCTTCTTTGAGGTGGCGACCCAGGTAAACAAGTATGAGGTGAAGGATGTGACCGATGTCTATCTGCCTTACCTTGATGCTGTCAAGGGCGATGTGAACGGTGACGGCGAGGTCGGCATCAGTGATGTTAACGCGTTGATCGACATGATCCTCTCGGGCAACACTACCTCGGTGGGCGATGTCGATGGCGACGGTGAGATCGGTATCAGCGACGTGAACGCGTTGATTGATATTATCTTGAGCATCTGACTATCTGTTAAAAGCAATACTAGATGAGAAGAAGATATAGATTACTCTACGTCTTTGTGGCAATGGCGCTGACGACCCTCAGCGCCAATGCTGCTGTCAAGGGCGATGTGAACGGTGACGGCGAGGTTGGCATCAGCGACGTGAATGCGTTGATCGATATGATCCTCTCGGGTAATACTGCCGCTCCAGCGGATGTTGACGGTGACGGCGAGATCGGCATCGCCGACGTGAACGCATTGATCGACATCATCCTCACGGGTGGGGGAGGGGAGCAGCCCTATAGCGGCCCTGTTGTGGGGGGCGACATCTCGATGCTGACCAAGTATGAGGCCCACCAGCACATGGCGTTGCGCTATAACATCACCACAGCCCATTACTATGACATCAATGGAAACGTCATTGACGATGTCATCACCTGGACCAAGCAACAGGGCTGGAATGCGGCTCGCGTGCGTCTGTTCGTCAATCCCGCTAATGCGTCGTCAACCGACAAGGGCCAAGGCGTGATTCAGAACCTGGACACGGTTATCGTGCTGGGACGGCGCATCAAGGCGGCTGGCATGCAGTTCATGCTCGATTTCCACTACAGCGACAGCTGGGCTGATCCCGTGAAGCAGTTCACACCTGCCGAGTGGGCCGGGCTGGACGATGAGGCCCTGGCGGCACGGATATATGAATACACCCGCGACTGCTTGATTGCCCTCAAGGCTGCTGGAGCCACACCCGACTATATCCAGACGGGTAACGAGATCAGTTATGGCATGTGCTGGGGCCCGGTGGGCACTCCATCGTCAAGCCTCAAGAAGTGCTATAGCGGCAGTGAGGAGAACTGGAGCCGTTTCACCGACCTGCTCAAGGCGGCGGGCCGTGCGTGCCGCGAGCAGTGCCCCAATGCCAAAATCATCCTGCACACCGAGCGTGTGGCCAAACCCTCTATTATGCTCAATTTCTATAACCAGATGCGCGATAAGCAAGTGGACTACGACATCATCGGCCTGAGCTACTATCCTTATTACCATGGCAGCCTGGCGGTGCTGGCCAATGCCCTCAATAATCTGACCAACTCCTATCAGGATAAGGACATCATGATTGTCGAGACGGGTTATTGCTATCACTATGCGATTTCGGGTGATTATGACCTGTCATCCACATGGCCCATCACCGCCGAGGGACAGCGCAAGTTCACCGAGGATCTGATCAACCGACTCAAGCCTTACAGTAAGGTGAAAGGGCTGTTCTGGTGGTTTCCTGAGGCCAATGAGTATGGGCTCGGCGGCTCCTATTGGAATCAGCTGCATGTCAATGATGCGTGGTACAATGCCGGCTTGTGGAACCACGAGACGGGTCGCGCCACTCCAGCGTTATATGAACTGAAGAATTTTGTGGACAGGGGAGAGTGATCACGTGTGGAACGTGTGATACCCGATTACCGGGCTTCATGGTTAATGCTGTGGAGCCTGGTCTTTTTTACCCGTGACACAGACGTGGTGGCTTGTCTCGTCGTGCCAGGCCTGGACATCAATGAGCCCGGCTTCGGCCATTGATTGTTTGATTTCATCGGGTGTGTAGATGCGCATGCCACCGACAGCCTTAGCCAGGAGATCATCTTCTTGGCTGAGACCATCGAGTTCGTTGGCGATGACGAGTGTCCCACCAGGCTTGAGTACCCTCATGGCCTCGATGATGGCGCTGTCCAGCGACATCCAGTAGTAGATGGTCTCATAGGCAGTGACGAGGTCAAAAACCTCTTTGGCAAAGGGCATCTGCATCACGTTGCCGCCCATCACGACGCAACGCTTGTCAACATAGGCAGGGTAATTCTCATCGATGGTCTTCTCGATGGCGATTTGTGAGATGTCAAGTCCTGTCGCGGTGGATGTCTCGTTCAGTGCAAGCATGCGCCTGATGTTGGCACCGCCGCCGCATCCGATATCCAGGATGTGGAATTTGTCGCCGATGTGGAACTTGTCAAATGTCCATTCGGGCAATTGGGAATGACGTTCACTATTCATCTCCTTGAGTACTCGCTTCCCCCAGAAACCCTTGGGGTGCCTGCCGCGGGTATAATACTTGACAAGATTGGCCATGTTTTGCAGATTTTTTAGTGTCTGCAAAATTAGACATTAATGCTTAATCACACAATAACAAGAAATGGTAATTTATTCAAGTATATAAAGTAATCATCGCTTCATCATTTGAGGATTAGAAGCTGTAGAATAGAGTTATTGGAGAGAATGCCTTCAAGCTCTATTGTTTGGGTCACATGAACGGTTGTCACGGCACAACTCTCTATTTCATACTCACTCCTCACTCCTCTCTCCTCTCTCCTCAAGTTTCTTAAGTTGCCTTGCCACTTAAGAAACTTGAATAATTTATAGGGGCTCCAATGAGTGCGTTAGTTTTATGCGGTTTCTGGTTTTGAGCCGGTGACACAGATGTAGTGTGTATCGGCATCATGCCGGGCTTCGATGTTGATGAAGCCGGCTTGGGCAAGATGCTCCTTGAGCTCATCGATGGTATAGATGTACATGTGTTCGATGAGCTTGGCCCATTTTTTGCCTTCGGGGTCATGGCCGTCGGTCTCGTTGGCGATGAGGAACTTGCCACCGGGCTTGAGCACACGCAGCACCTCGCTGAGGCATTCTTGCAGCATTGGCCAATAGTAAATTGTCTCAAATGCCGTCACCAGGTCGAAGGTGTCCTTGATAAAGGGCAATTGCTTTGCCGTGCCGCCAACGATGTAGCAGCGTTTATCTGCGATTGCCTTCTTATTGAGGGATCGTGCCACCTTGAGGGCTGCTTTCGAGATATCCATACCCGAGATCTTTCCGTTGGGGCTCATTTGCAGTAGCCGCGCGACATTAGCTCCGCCACCGCAACCGATGTCCAATGCATGTGCGCTATCTTTCAGGTTCACATCGGTCATAGCCCATTTCGCCAGGGCCTGATGACGTTCACCGTTCATGGCTTTGACCAGATAACGTCCTAGCAATCCTTTGGGGTAGCGGAAGTTAGCATAGTATTTATGTATTGGGTTCATCGTGTTTTTAACCTAGCATGTTTTGAAATAGGGTACAAATATACTTAATAAATCGGATTCTGCATGAATTTTCTGACTAAAAGTTAATTATTTTATTCAATAATGCTTAAAAAGACCCGTTGCCGCTGGAATTGTGGCACGGGCCTTTTTGATGATGCAGTAGTAGCGTAAATGTCGCTCTAGAAGTCGAGTACAAGCGTTCCGCGGGCAGGCAGCGAGAGCGTGCCCTCATCGAGACTGATGGCTCGTCCGGTCGGCACGTCGCGGACCGTTGTGGCGTTGCCGAAGACCTCCTTGTAGCGGTCAAGATTCATCTGCTTGGGCTCCGAAGTGCCGTTGATGATGGTCACGGCATGGCGGCCCTTGTAGCTGCGGGCGATGACATAGATGCCGTCCTTGGGGATGAACTGGGTCATCTTGCCCTTAATAATGACATCATTGCCTTGGCGCCAGTGCAGCAGCGCGCTCAGCCAGTTGAACATGTCGTTTTGGGCAGGTGTGCGCCCCTCGGCATTGAAGGCGTTCTGTGTGTCGCCTGGGAATCCTCCGGGGAAGTCCTTGCGCACGTTGCCGTCGGTGATGCGCTTAGTGCCGTTCATGAGCACCTCGGTGCCATAGTATAGCTGCGGGATGCGCTTGATGGTGAGCAATAGCGCCAAGGCCTGCTTCAAGGCATCGGTGTCCTGACCGTCGTGCAGGTAGCGGTCGGTGTCGTGGTTCTCGATAAAGGCCATGACGTTCTCGGGCTTGGGGTAGAGGTAGTCCAGGCACAGGCTGTTATACACGCGGTTGTAGCCGCGCCACCAGCCGTCGGTCTCCTCGTGGCGGGCACTGTCCATTTTCTCATAGAAGGAGAAGTCCATCACCGTCTTGAGGTAGCTCTCGGGTGCGCCCATCTTGTTGCCCTTCTGCCACGCTGCTGTATAGGCTGGATTCTCAACCCAGGTCTCGCCCACGGTGTTGAAGTTGGGATACTCGGTGTCCAGTCGCTTCATCCAGCGGGCCATCGCGTCGGCATATGCGTAGGGGTAGGTATCCATGCGGATGCCGTCGATGCCGGCACTCTCAATCCACCAGATACTGTTCTGGATCAAGTAGTTCATGACGTGGACATTGTGGTGGTTCAGGTCGGGCATCGAGCGCACGAACCAGCCCTCGACAGTCTCCTTGAGATCTACCTCGCTGGCATATGGGTCCATGACGGGTGTCAGCTTGTAGCTCGTCTGGAGGTAGTTGTTCTGGTAGTCGGGCTGGTTGAACCAGTCGTGGCTGGGCATGTCCTTGAGCCAGGGATGATAGTCGCCGCAGTGGTTGAAGATCATGTCCATTACCACCTTGAGGCCACGGCTGTGGGCTTCATCGATGAGGCGGCGGTATTCCTCGTTGGTGCCGAATCGCGGGTCAACCTTGTAGTAGTTGGTCGTGGCATAGCCGTGATAGGTCGAGTGGTTGTGGCCGTCGGGCGAGTTGTTCTCAAGCACGGGTGTGAACCATAGGGCGGTGACACCCAGTTGAGTGAAGTAGTCCAGATGTTGGCGGATGCCCTCGATGTCGCCGCCGTGGCGCAGGCTGGGTTGCGTGCGGTCATTTTTATAGGCCTGCATGCCGGCAATCTGGTTGTTGGCGGGATTGCCGTCGGCAAAGCGGTCAGGCATCAGCATGTAGAGCACGTCGGCGTTAGTGAAGCCCATCCGCTTCTCGCCGCTCATCTCGCGGGCCAGCAGTTGGTATTGCACTTTTTTCTTGCTTCGCCCCTGCTTGAAGGTGATGTCCATCTTGCCAGGTTGGGCTCCCTTGGTATTCAGGTAGATGAGGAGATAATTCGGCGAATCTAGACGCACCAGACTGTCAAGTGTCACGCCTGCATAGTCAATTTCGACCTCGGCATCGCGGATGCCTTGGCCGTACACCATGAGCTGCACGCTGCTATCCTTCATGCCCACATACCAGTTGGTCGGCTCAATCCGGTCCACATTTATTTTGGCGGCATGGGCCGAAAATACTCCCATTGCAGCCACAAGAATCAATAATATCTTTTTCATTTTGGCTATATGATTGTATTTGTTGTTTTTTCTCGTGATGTCAAAGCAGCGCAGGCAGTTGGAACAGGCGGTTGCCGTTGGAGCCCTTGATGAGGATGTAGTGGCCCTCGGGGCACTGTTCGGCGATGGCGGCCTTGACCTGCTCGACGTTGTCAAACTTGCGGTAAGGGCAGTCGATGTCCTTGAACTCGTCTCCCACAAGCCACACCTCGTCAAAGGGGCAACTCTTCAGCTTCTCGACCATGCGCTCGTGCTCCTCACGGCTGCTGGCACCCAGTTCCCGCATCTCGCCTAGGATGGCCATCTTGGGTGACACTTCCATCAGGCAGAAGTTGTCGAGGGCGGCGGCCATCGACGTTGGGTTGGCGTTGTAGGCATCCACGATGAGGTGGTTATGCTCTGTCTCGGTGAGCTGGGAACGGTTGTTGGACGGCACGTAATTCTCGATGGCATGACTGATCTGCTCGGCATTCACATCGAAGTGCAGACCTACGGTGATGGCAGCCAACACGTTATCCAGGTTATAGCTGCCGATGAGGTGAGTCGTCACCTCGTGCCACTCACTGCCGCTCTGTCGCCACTTCAACCTCAGGAACGGGTCGCAGGCGATGATCTGGCCTTGGACAAGTGCCTTGTCCATATCGGCATTGCGGGTGTAGTAAACGGCCTCGGTGCCGTGAGGCAAAATGCCTGTCAGATGCTCATTATCAGCGTTGATGAAGATGACGCTGCTGGGTCTCGATGCCAGGTTGTCATAGAGTTCGCCCTTGGTGCGGATGACGCCCTCCAGCGAGCCGAAGCCCTGCAGGTGGGCTTTGCCCACGTTGGTGATCAGGCCGCAGGTGGGCTCGGTGGTTTCGGCGAGCGTCTTGATGTCACCGGGATGGCTGGCTCCCATCTCCACGACGGCAATCTCGTGCTCGGGAGCCATGCGGAAGAGCGTCTTGGGCACGCCCACGTCGTTGTTGAAGTTGCCCTCGGTGGCCATCACGTTATATTTCTCAGCCAGGACGGTGCGCACGAGTTCCTTGGTCGTCGTCTTGCCGTTGGTGCCGGTGATGCCCACGACGGGAATGTCGAATTGGCGGCGGTGCTCACGGGCCATGTCCTTATAGGCCTGTAGCGTGTCGGTTACGAGAACCATCTGTTTGTCGCCGCTGTAACTGTTATATACTTGTTCATCGCTCACGATGGCCACGGCACAACCCTTGTCGAGTGCCTGGGCGGCAAACTGGTTGCCGTCAAACGATTCGCCCTTCAGGGCGATGAAGATACTGCCCTCGGGACACTCACGGCTGTCGGTGGTGATGACGGGATGCTGCTGATAGATTGCGTAAAGTTCCTTACTGTCCATATGATTGACTGTTATTTTGTGGCAAAAGTACATAAAAAGCACAAATTTTTATGTACTTTTGCACCCGATTTTTAATGTGTGCGCAATAAATCAAGAAGATAATGAATACAACATCCAAGAGAACTATAGCCATCGTGTGTGGTGGCGACTCATCGGAGTATGAGGTGTCCCTGCGTTCTGCCGAGGGCCTGAATTCAGCCTTCGACCATGACCGTTACAATGTTTATATTGTCATGATCAGGAAGAACGATTGGCATGTCAACATGCCTGACGGCAGCACTCCCGTGATTGACAAGAATGACTTCTCGTTCATCAATGATGGTCAGAAGGTCCGTTTCGACTATGCCTACATCACCATCCATGGCACTCCGGGCGAGAACGGTGTGTTGCAAGGCTATTTTGACATGATTAGCCTGCCTTACTCGACCTGTAATGTGCTTGTTGAGGCATTGACATTCCACAAGTTTGCGCTCAACAACTATCTGAAGGCCTTCGGCTGCTCGGTACCCGACAGCATCCAGGTGCGCCGTGGTGTGCCTCACGGCTGGACAGCCGAGAAAGTCAAGGACTATCTGGGTATGCCTTGTTTTGTTAAACCCACCGCCGACGGATCGAGCTTCGGTGTGACCAAGGTGAAGAGCTGTGACCAGTTGGACGATGCCATGGAGTTTGCCTTCAAGCAGTGCGACAACGTGATGATCGAGCGCTTCCTCGACGGCACCGAGGTTACAGTGGGTTGCTACAAGACCAAGAAGAACTCGGTGGTCTTCCCCGTGACCGAGGTCGTGACCGACAACGAGTTCTTTGACTACGATGCCAAGTATAACGGCCAGGTCGATGAGATTACCCCTGCCCGCATCAGCGATGAGTTGACCGCCGCCCTGCAGGCCGAGACGTCGCGCATCTACGACATCCTGCACTGCAACGGCATCATCCGCATCGACTACATCATCACCAAGAATGCCGATGGCAGTGACCACATCAACCTGCTCGAGATCAATACCACCCCTGGCATGACAGCAACCAGCTTCATTCCCCAGCAAGTCCGTGCAGCAGGCCTCTCCCTCACCGACGTCCTCACCGACATCGTCGAGAACCAGTTCTCTTGACGGATGTAACGGATATTATTGAGATAATCCATGGAGGAGAGGAAAAAGCCATTGATTAACCATTATGACGATGGGACGGCTAGTGTGCTGCGCAAGCGGGTGATGTACACCGAACTGCGGTTTTATCAGCGGAGCGATGTGCTGTACCAGTTGACACAGTTGTTCTGCCAGCGGTTTCTGAAGCAATATGGCGACCGCACGGTTGACCAGATGATTCAAGCGGCACGTAGCACCAAGCAAAACATCGTGGAAGGCAGCAGCGATGGGCAGACCTCTATGGAGACGGAGTTGAAACTGCTGGGCGTTGCCCGTGGCAGCAACCAGGAACTGCTGGAGGATTATCAAGACTACATCAAGCGCAAGGGCTATACTGAATGGTATGGCCAGCATCCGCGTTTCAAGGGGATGCATGAGTTTTGTCGAGAACATAGCAAGTTTGAGGATTACAAGGACTTGCTGCCCAAGATGAATGACGAGGAGATGGCCAACATGGCCATCTGCTTGTGCCATCAAGTGGATGCTGCGTTGAACAAGTATATAGAACGGAAAGACCGGGAATTCACGACCGAGGGCGGCATCCGAGAGCGCATGACGGCTGCCCGCTTGGGCCAGCGCGAGACCCAGAAGGAGATTATCGAGCGGCAGGCACGCGAAATCGCCGCGCTCAAGCAGGAAATCACGAGATTGCGAGCGATGCTCGACGGCAATTGACGGAATTTAACGGAGATAACGGAAGAAACGGAGGGAACGGGTGATGCTGTTCCCTCCGTAATCTCCGTTATTTCCGTTTTCTCCGTTAT
>JAFTEU010000050.1 GCA_017453505.1 Muribaculaceae bacterium | reverse complement strand
GGGCAGATGCAGGCCCCGACGGCGCTGCATGTGCTCGCCCTGATCGCCAAGGGCCTGTCCTCGCATCTGAACGATGCCCTCTGGAACGGCGTACGCAACGCCAGCGGCGACACGACCGCCGACCTGTTCGACGGCTTCGACACCATCACGTCGAATGAGATCACCGCAGGCAACATCAGCGTGGCCAACAAGAACTACATGAAGCTGACCGAGGAGATCACCACGGCCAACGCTGTGGACATCGCCAAGGAAATCCTGTTCTCGCTCGACCCGAGACTGAGGGCCCAGGATCTGATCATGTACTGCTCGCAGGACTTCGCCGACAAGTACAACGAGGCCTACCTGCTCACGCACGGCGGCATCGTGTACAACAACAAGTACGACCAGACCACTGTAGAAGGCAGCAATGGCCGCCTGACCATCGTTCCCCTCTACAACAAGATGGAGAGCAAGTTCATCCATGTCACCGCCAAGAGCAACATGCTCGTAGGCTACGACCAGATGAGCGACGTCGAGTCCATCCTGGTGAAGGAGTACGAGCCCTTCATCCTCTCGTACATCGCCACCATGTTCTTTGGCGTGCAGTTCGAGAGCATCGACTACCGCCGCATGAAGGTCATCGAGCTGGCAGCCTGATGACCGGCAATCATGTTTAACCCTTAACAACGACTAGAATAATGGCAAAGACCGTTTGTTCAACCATCCAACAGTCGCTCGCCTGGTGCCAGGGAACTCCCGAGCTCCCCGGCATCAAGCGTCGCATCTACTACATCAGCAAAGACCAAATCGTGGCTTGGCCCTCGCTCACTTATGACGCGCTCGGCCGCCTGACCAGCGCAGCCTACACGGGCAGCTTCGTGCTCGCAGCCGACGCCACCTGGAAGTTCATCGACATCCTTACCGACAAGTCGCAGTTGACCAGCGAGGCCCAGGGCGAGTTCCCCAGTCAGACGCAGCTCAACAAGCTCGTGGCCGTCCATCCCAGTGTGGGCGTGGAGGCTTCGGCCCTGTCCGCTTACGTCAACAACAACGACTGCGTCTATCTCGTTGAGACCGTCCGCGGGCAGTTCCGTGTTGTCGGCAGCGAGAAGTGGCAGGTGAAGTCCACCGTTGCCCAGGATCTGGGCTAGGGTGCCACCGGCACGACCAGCACCACCCTCAACGTCGAGGCCACCGACGAGTGCCCCGCTCCGTTCTACTACGGTGAGATCGTCACTGAGGACGGCGTCATCAATGAGGATGACGGAGGCGGCAACGGCGGTGGTACAATCATCCCGTGGAATCCCCATGATGGTTTGACCCCCGTTGACGGCACTGGTGGCAAGGATAATGGAACTGGAGATGGCAGTAACACCCTGAATCCGTCCACCAATCTCAACCTTTCGCCCGGCACCGATGATGGCGATGGCGGCGAGGATCCTAACGCCAATGCCGCAAGGTAATCCGTAATGGACGACGATAGCAATGACACCGGGAGAACTTCGGTCGACTTGAAAGGGGTCTTGAACGACATCACCTTCCCGACAGCCGACCTAAGTTCTCTCGATGTCTCGTTGCCGAGCGTCGAGACGCACCCCGGACAAAAGGATTTGTTCGAAGTGCAGAAGCGCAAGTCGTGGGACAAGTCTACCGAAGCGCGGTGTGACTTCTCCTACAGACTGCGCTTGACGCGCCGCTCGGACATCAACTTCATCTCCATCTGGCAAAAAACCGTCTATGGACGGACGCTCACCGACATCAAGGGCGACCCTGACATGGTGGCGTTTTTTGCCGACAACATCTGCCCGGTGATCAAGGAAATGCTGGGCTATAACCTCCACTTGGGCTCCTGGTGCATCTGCACCTCACCCAAGAGAAGGCATAAAGTCAAGAACTTCGCCACGCTCATCAGCGAGAGACTGGGCCAGATGCTGGAGATTCCGTTCTACGAGGATGTGGCATTTTGCCACACCAAGCAAAGAGTGAACGCGGTTTTTGAGTTGAATGTGCTGCCCAAAGAGCCCAATGTCATTGTTTACGATGACTTTGTGACAACCGGGCAGACACTGGCGGCCATGAGAAGGCTTCTCCAGCCGCTGGGCAAAAACCTCGTTTGGTTTACAAATGTAAATAATAAATTATAGAACGTAAACAAACTATGAACCAGAAGTTTACCGAGAAGGTGCAGGCATGGCTTGCCCTGGATGCTGAGCAACGTGATTACGCCCAGGGCGCACTCCTGTTGCTCCAGCTTACGGGCAACCAGATCATGTACCGCAACCTCATGGTTAATCCGAAACGCAGGGCCGAGTTCATCGAGTACCAGCTTAAGAAGCGCCTGTCGTTCCGTCTCAACCAGGTGACCCATGAGCAGGTTGAGGCGATGCAGGCGCAGGTGGACAAGATTGTGGTCAACCGCAATCTTGAAGTCAAGCAGCAGCAACCTGCCAATGAGTTCAAGGCGGGTAAGCGTGCTGACCACGACCAGTTGCCCGATGAGATCCAGGCCCTATATGTGGAGAATCTTGGCATCGTCCAGAAGATGCGTGAGCTGCACCTGAAGCTGCGCACGCTCTCCCTGGAGAATGCCACCTGTCCCGACAGTGAGCGCTACCCGTTCCTCAAGGAACTCATCGCCCTTGATAAACGGCTGCACTCCAACTGGGAGCAGTACGACCACTACACGGGCATGGACGGCGAGCAGCGACTCACCGCCGATGTCCGCGAGGAGAGCAAGAAGGCCGTCCGTATGATCAACCTTGCCAAGGGACGCTACGCTAAGAATCCCACCGAGGAACTGAAGGCTCAGATCCTCGATTGGTACGGCAAGGTTATCAACCCGGCCGAGAAGATGACCAATGACCTGAAAGAGTTAGGGATTCTGTAAAAGAAAACCTAACACCATCGGAGTCCGATGATGTTAGGGCAGGAATTTGCTTTGGCAGAAGCCATTATCCTTGTTTGAGGCATCCTAAGGCCGCAACAAAAATAGAACTTTTTCATGAAACGCACCGCCGACATATCGGATTTTTTGCAGCCGTTGAGAGATAAACCTTACCAGGCTTATCTCTCCAACGCCCTGCAGGTGGCCGACGTCCTAGACTGGGTACTGCAGCAGCTCGGCAAGTCCGAGGTGTGGCAGACCTCATTCTCAATCTCCGAAGAGTTTATCCGCAGGCTGTTCTTCATCGAGAAGTCGGGTCTCGTCACCAAGTTCAACCTGGTGCTCGACCACAAGGCCACCAACAAAACCCTCAAGCTCTGGGCGTTCATCACACAGGTCATTAACACGACCTACCTGGCCGACAACCACAGCAAGGTCTTGCTCGTGCGCAGCCAGAAGGGCGAAGTGGTCAGTATCATCACGTCACAAAACCTCACACGCGGTAACCGATGTGAGAGTGCCGTGGTGACAACCGACCTCGACATCTTCCGCACGCTCCACGCACAGATCCAGGATTTAATCACCAATCATTCCGTTCCGCTCAATGAACTATTCGCAAGAAGAATTGCAGCAGATTGAGCAGTTCGCCTCAATCTACCTGAAGATATCGGACATGGCGGTGATCCTCGGCATACCTGCCGAAGTTCTCCGCTCAGATATCGCTGACCGCACCACCGAGGTAAGCCAGCGTTACCTCCGTGGCAAAGCGGCATCGAAAGTGAAACTCCACCACCAGGAGATGATGCTGGCGCAGGTCGGCTCTCCGCTGGCCATCGAGAATGCCCACCGCAACCTGCTGGATATGGAAGACGACGAGTAACCATGGCACAGCACAACACACTGGACGTCTGTCGCGTTGACCTGTTCACGACACGCGAAGTACTGGAGGAACGATACCCGTTGGTTATCGTTGCTGCAGTCCTTCGTATCCGTGACGAATACAACTGGTTCCTCTCCAACCCTGACGCCAAGGACCGCCAGTTCGTTGAACAGGCCGTCTCTCGTCACGGCATCTCGAGGATGCAGGCCTACAATGACCTTGCCGTTGTCAAGGCGCTGTTGCCGAATCTGGCTCAAGCCTCACGTGATTTCCATCGCTACCGCTTCAACGAGATGATCCTTGAAACGTATCAGATGGCCAAGAAGCGCAAGGACACGAAGACTATGGAGAAGGCTGCTTCGTCCTATGCCAAATACAACCGTGTCGATTTGGAAGACGAGCAAGCCGTGCCCTATGAACTGATCGTGGTGCAGCCCTTCACGGCCACTGATGACCCGACGGTACTTGGAATCAAGCCCATTCCGCGACTCCAAGAGCGCATTCAGGAACTGCTGCACAAGTACCAGGCTGAGAACATCGACATCGAGGATATCGAGTATGAGGAGGCCGACCTGGAGGAACAGAGCCTGTTCCCTAATGAAGAGAACAACGATGGAACAGAATCAGAAGAAGATATACTTTAACACCCCGCAACGCTTGACGCAGTTGATCGGGGCGCATACCACCGTCATCGTGGCGGGGCGACGAACCGGCAAGACCGATTCGATCGCCTCGCCCTTCGTGCTGCGCAATATGCAACGGATGCCTGGCAGCACCGGTGGTATTGTGGTGCCGACCTACAAGCATGGTCTGACGAACACCATCCCCGGCCTGTTGGCCGCATGGAAACGCTGGGGCTTCGTGAATGGCATTCACTACGTCATAGGTCGGAAACCTCCCAAGTCCTTCGGCAAGCCTATCATCGAGCCCGCAGAATATGAGCACGTCATCACGTTCTACAACGGCTCCTGCGCGATTATCATCTCACAAGACAGGCCTGGCAGCAGCAACTCTTTGACCCTTTCGTGGCTCCTGATCGATGAGGCCAAGTTCATCGATTACGAGCGACTCAAGGACGAGACGCTGCCTGCCAATGGTGGCATCAAGTCCTACTTCGGTCACCACTCGTTCAATCACTCAGTAATGATACTCAGTGATATGCCGCAGACGCAGAAAGGCTCGTGGTTCCTCCACTATCAGGACAAGATGGATGCTGAATTGATCGAGGCCATCAAGGGCACGGTCTATGAGATCTGGAAAACGAAGCAACGCATTCGCCAGATGAATGAGGAGTTCAAGCCCGTCCCGAAATATATGCGCAACTATCTGAGACGCCTTGACAGGGATCTCAATAAGATGCGCTCGGTGGCCGTCTATTACAAGGAATACTCCTCGATCGAGAACCTCCAGCTGCTCGGTGAATCGTATATCAAGCAGATGAAGCGCGACCTCACACACAAGACGTTCCAGACATCCATCCTTTGTCAACGTATAGGCATTGCCAAAGACGGATTCTACTCCTCGATGCGTGAGGGCCACAAGTACAACGCCTCGGACTTCGACTATCTCGATAGCCTGGGCTATGATTTCAACGAGGCGCAACTGGACAGCCGGGCCGACAAGGATCTCAACCCCTATGCGCCCATCTGCATCGGCATGGACTATAACGCCAACATCAACTGGATCGTGGCGGGCCAGCCCAGCGGTCGCCGCCTGAACGTCATCAAGAGTTTCTACACGAAGTTCGAGCGCAAAATCCCAGCACTCGTTGATGACTTCTGCCGCTACTACGCCCACCATGAAACGAAAGTCGTGGTCTATTACTACGATAGTACCGCCCTAGGTGGAAACTATGCCGTGAACGAACAGGACTTCCACTGGGTGGTGTGCCACGAGTTCGAGCGGCACGGCTGGCAGGTGGAGGACATCAACCTGGGCAACCCCATGCGGCACGATGAGAAGTACCTGCTCATCAACCAGGGCTTTGCCGGTAAACAACGGCTCATGCCGATGTTTAACCGCCAAAACAATGATGACCTCATCCTGGCCATCCAGACTGCGGGCGTGGTGCGCGGGCGCAATGGCTTCCGCAAGGACAAGGGAGGCGAGAAACTCGCCGAGACCGAAGAAGACCTGCTCCAGCACCGCACCGACGGCACCGACGCCTTCGACACGCTCTATATCGGCTGCGAGAAATTCCCCTTCAGGGACACTTTCGGCTTCAATTCCAGTGGTGTCCTATGATTTTTGGCACGATTTTTGCCGTATCTACCCAAAACTCTTTTTCCAATTAATCAGTGATTTACCCCATTTTTTACGGTTCATTAACTCACAAGAGCCTTAATTTGGCACATCCCTATATTAGTTTTGCGGGAATGAATGTGGTTAAGCTGCACTTGCAGCGCGTTTTAACTAACTTAATTAACCACTTAAACACTTCTAAAACAATGAAGTATTTAAAATTCCCTCAACCCTATGCAACAGCGCTTTGCTACGGGTACTACAACGGGATCCATCTTGAAGAAGCGCCTAAGTTTTGTTCAGAGGTCTATGCCGTCATCGCCACTGAACCAGTGTTTGACCCTGAAACGCCGATTGAGCTCCTCATGCAGATCCACAACGAGCAGTTGTTTGGCAACCTTCCTCTGACAGAGGATCTCCCCGTCAATCAGGTCATCGGTTTCTTCACCGCAACCGATGATGAGCCTTATGAAACCGATGTGTGGACCCAGAGTTTGCCCAAACCTGTTTACAGTGTGTTATCTCCAGGCCTATTTGATGTGCCGTTCCCTTGTAATCATCTTCGTGAAGATTTAGATCTCACCAAGATGATTCCCTCTCACCGCATTTTGGGACGGCAAGAACCATCCAGCCACCTCTCCCTGTACCTTGATGTGAACGAGAAAGCTTTCTATGTGGCGGCAGCGGGCGGCTCAATCCTGGTTGATCTTACCGACGAGGTACGCAAGGTCATCCTCAAAGACCCCGAAAACGAGGACGACCTCAAAGAGTTCAAACGGGTATGTCTGGTCTGCAAGAACCGCATCAAGAGTTTTGATGTGATGAAACCCCTTGAGATCATCTATGAACTCGATGCCAAGGGCGACCCCGTCCTGTATCCGAGTATCGAGCCTGGTAAACGGCTCATGCGCGTCTCGCTGAAGATCGATTTCGGCCTGCTCATCGAGTAACCGCATCACAATCAAGGCGCACCATGCAACAATTCCAAAAATTGTTGTATCTTTGCACCCGTCAGCCCTCCGGGACTGACACTTAAATGTTGAAAATTCAAGTACATTATACTTCCTGACGTTGGAAATTTAGGACATTTCGAATGACAGATAGGGATGTATGATGGCTCTGTTATGCGTGAGCCACTACATCATCTGCCGGGTCAGTCCTAAAACCCCCAACGTGGTGTTTTCGGCTCACGTTCTTGTTGTCCACTGAAGATTATTTGTCCATTTTAACCTTTTTCCATTTTATAGTGCCTAAATTTGGCACTTCCATGTATTACCTTTGCAGCGCGAAAGCAAAGATAAAAATTTCATCATCTAAGATGATGGTGCCATTTTTCA
This sequence comes from Muribaculaceae bacterium, assembly GCA_017453505.1. GTDB lineage: Bacteria > Bacteroidota > Bacteroidia > Bacteroidales > Muribaculaceae > Sodaliphilus. Next base: position 945 of record JAFTEU010000050.1, on the reverse strand, counting down.
AGAAAAATGTTTATCTTTGCCATCGCATATACCAGCCGACGACCAGTAAACACTGAACAATATAACAAACTCCTTTGCGGTTATATGAGCTTTGGTCGGCTCGCTGGGACCGCACTGGAGTTTGGTTTTTATATATGGCATTAAAGAAGAAATATACATTCATCGATTTATTTGCTGGTATTGGAGGATTCCATACTGCTATGCACAGCGTAGGTGCAAAGTGCGTTTTCGCCAGTGAATGGGACAAAAATGCAAGATTATCTTACGAGTCAAATTATAGAGATATTGAACCAAGTCTTTTCGAGAAGGATGAAAATGGCAATTATCTCTATTTCAATGAGGATATAAATGATGTAGTTCCAGCTCTGGTACCAAATTTTGATATTTGTTGCGGAGGCTTTCCATGTCAACCTTTCTCTGTTGCTGGGCTTAAAAGAGGATTTGAAGACACTCGAGGCACGCTCTTTTTTAATATCGCCAACTTAGTTCGAGAAAAAATAAGATCTGGTTATCCTCCTAAAGTTTTGTTTCTTGAGAATGTTCGTGGTTTAAAGAATCACGACAAAGGTAAAACTTTGAGTGTTATTTTAGCAACACTTGAAGAACTTGGTTATAATTACTCATATGAGGTGCTTAATGCTAAGTATTTTGGTGTACCTCAAAATCGAGAGCGTCTTTTTATCATCGCATGGTATAAAGAATTAATTCCGTACGAAAGTTTTAGTTTTCCTTACGGAATCGCTCCTGATGGATCAACAATCTATGAAAAATCAGATCTTAAGAATGGCACTTTGCCAACTAAAGTTGTAAGCCATCGGTAAACCCCGTATTGCCGTAGTGGGATTTTGTGGGTTACTTTGCGCGATATTTTAAATCGATCGTGCACATGGCAAACATGACAATTGAACAGTTCCGCCAGGTCTATGACGAGTGGCGGCAAAGCGG
>JAFTEU010000049.1 GCA_017453505.1 Muribaculaceae bacterium | reverse complement strand
GTCAATTTGTAGTTCATATCGTTATATAGCAAAATATAGCTACAAAGATATAACAAAAAAACCGCCTGTGCAAGCGGCTTAACCTTATTTAACTGTCAAACCCCCGGATAGCCAATGACTATCTTGTGAGTCACGGGCTGTCGCCGATAGAGTGGTGATTTCCAGGGGGCGGTAGAAAAAATCTCGATTTTGGTATTGCCGATTCAAAAAATGGTTGTATCTTTGCACCGCTTTTACGAAATATTTTTTAAAAACTTATTGTAATGTACTTAGATTCAGAGAAAAAGAAAGAGATCTTTGGCACTTACGGCAAAAGCAATACTGACACTGGTTCTCCCGAGGCCCAGATAGCATTATTCTCATACCGTATTGCCCACTTGACCGAGCACTTGAAGGTCAACAAGAAGGATCATACGACTCAGCGTGCACTGAAGATGTTGGTTGGTAAGCGTCGCAAATTGCTCGATTACCTGATGCGCAAAGACATCAACCGTTACCGCGAGCTCATCGCCAAGAAGGAGTTGGGTATCCGCAAGTAATTATCGCATCTCGAAGCACGAGAAGAAAACTCTCATCCATGGCACCGCCGCACGATATTCAGTGTGACGGTGTCTTGTTTTACCGGTATCGGTCGATTGAAGCCTTTTTGTGTGTGATTTGTTTTGGCCTGACCGACAATTTGTTTATTTTTGTGCCTAAGATTTGAACATGAGATGAACAAGCCATGGTGGAATGCTCTTTGGCCTGTGAGATAATAGGAATAATGAACTATAATTAATGTGATAAAAATGAAGAAGATCAGATTAGTGATGTTGTCTGTAGCCTTGATCTCGGTCATAGGCTCTGCTCAGATGCGCCCTGCCATTCCGCGCGATGCGGCCATTGAGGCTAAAGTGGAGAAGACCCTTGCCCGCATGACGCTTGATGAGAAAATCGGGCAGATGTTGGAGTTGAATCTTGATGTTATGGGTGCTTATGACCCGAACAACCTTACTGCCGGCTGGCAGCTCAACGAGACGATGCTCGACACTTGCATCTCGAAATACAAGGTGGGTTCCATCCTGAATGCGCCAGGCACCCGCGCACAGTCAGTCAGGATGTGGCAATACTGGATACGCCTCATTCAGGAGAAGTCGATGAAGCACATCGGCATCCCGGATATCTATGGGCTGGACTTGAACCACGGTGTGACCTATATTCAAGATGGCACACTCTTCCCGCAGCCCATCAACCTGGCTTCTTCGTTCAACACCGAGCTGGCCACGACGATGGCCAGGGTTACAGCCTACGAGAGCCGTGCCGCCAACTGTCCGTGGGTCTATAATCCCGTGATCGATCTGGGCCGTGATCCACGCTGGTCGCGCATCTGGGAGAGTTTCGGCGAGGATCCACTGGTCAATTCGCGCATGGTAGCCGCCGAGGTGCGTGGTTATCAGGGTGACGACCCCAACCATCTGGGAAAATACAATGTGGCCACGAGTGTGAAGCACTATATGGCTTATGGTGCCCCATTTTCGGGCAAGGACCGTACACCGGCCTACCTCTCTCCCGCGATGCTGCGAGAGAAATATTTTGAGCCCTTCAAGGTAGCTATCCAGGCTGGCGCGCTGACTGTAATGGCCAATTCGGCTTCGATCAATGGAGTACCTGTCCATGCCAGCTACAAGTACTTGACCCAATGGCTCAAAGAAGACCTAAACTGGGACGGCATGATTGTGACCGACTGGGCCGACATCAATAACCTGTTCCAGCGTGAGCATGTCGCCCGTGACAAGAAAGATGCCATCCGCATCGCTGTCAACGCGGGTGTCGACATGAGTATGGACCCCTATAGCGTGGACTTCTGCATCCTGTTGAAGGAACTCGTTGAGGAGGGCGCTGTGCCCATGAGCCGCATCGATGATGCTGTGCGCCGCATCCTGCGCGTGAAATATCGACTGGGGGTGTTTGACCAGCCCAATACCGGTGGCAAGGGATATGAGAAATTCGGAAGCAAGGAGCATGCTGAGATCGCCTTGCAGGCAGCTGAGGAATGTGAGGTGCTGCTCAAGAACGAAGGTAACCTGCTGCCCCTCAAGCCAGGCCTGCGCATCCTGCTCACTGGGCCCAATGCCAATCAGATGCGCTGCCTGAATGGCGGCTGGAGCTACACCTGGCAGGGTAGTGGCGCCGAGGACCTTGCCGAGCAGTATAACACCATCTATGAGGCCTTGTGTAACAAGTATGGCAAAGAGAACATCATTCTGGAGCAAGGCGTGAAATATGACGAGAAGGGTAGTTATGATGCCGAACTCGCTCCAGAGATTGGCAAGGCCGTCGCTGCCGCCGCAACTGCTGATGTCATCATAGCCTGCATCGGAGAGAATTCCTATTGTGAGACTCCCGGCAACCTGTCGGACTTGTGGCTCTCCAGTAACCAGCGTGAGCTGGTGAAAGCCCTTGCCCAGACAGGAAAGCCCATCGTACTCATCCTCAATGAGGGCCGCCCTCGCCTGATAGCTGACATCGAGCCGCTGGCCACCGCTATCGTCCACATCATGCTGCCTGGCAACTATGGTGCCGATGCCCTGGCCAATCTGATGGCCGGTGATGCCAATTTCTCGGCTCGTCTGCCCTATACCTACCCCAAGGAGATTAATTCGCTGGCCAACTATGACTACAAGGTGAGTGAGGAGGTTCCCACGATGGAAGGAGCCTATAACTATGATGCCAAGGTGTCGTTGCAATGGCCCTTCGGCTACGGATTGAGTTACACCTCGTTTGAGTACAGCAATCTGCGCGTTGATAGAAGGGAATTTGGTCCAGCCGACGAGTTGACGTTCACCGTCGATGTCAAGAATACTGGTAATGTGGCCGGCAAGGATGCCGTGTTGCTTTACAGTAGCGACTTGATTGCCTCGATGGTGCCTGATAACAAGCGCCTGCGCGATTTCGCCAAGGTGGAATTGCAACCTGGCGAGGTGAAGACAGTGGCTTTCCATGTGCCAGCCACCAAGTTGGCCTTTGTCAACGATGACGGCAAGTGGACCATCGAGGAGGGTGAATTCCTCTTTAAAGTAGGCCGCTTGCAGCAGACTGTGAACTGCACGACAACCAAGGTCTGGGACGAGCCTAACATCGACTGAAGCAATTGAACTTGATACAAAGCGCGGGACTCTCATTCATCGTTGAGGGTCCCGCGCAGTGTTATTGTGGATTTGGACTATCGGACATCAAACGTGGCCTTGAGCGGCAGGTTGTCGCTTGCGGTACCAACCAGCATCGTGCGTCGGCCGATTGAAGTTGTCCAGTCATTCTTCTGTTCATCCCAGTACTGGAACGCACGGCCCCCAATGGTAATGGTGATGTCACGGCACTCGCCAGGCTGGAGCGAAACCTTCTGGAATCCTCGCAGTTCCTTGACGGGCATGTCGACATTGCCGCTCTGGTCGCTCACGTAGAGCTGGATGACCTCGGCACCAGCACGATTGCCAGTGTTCTTGACGCTCACGGTGGCGCTGATAGTGCCATTGGAAGCCACCATGCTCTTATCCAGCCGCAGGTTGCTCACGGCAAAGGTCGTGTAGCTCAATCCGTGACCGAAAGCAAACATCGGTTTCTTCTTCTGCTTGTCGGCCCATCGGTAGCCAACATAGATGCCCTCCTTGTATTCCTCGTCGATGATCTTGTGACCGTCGCGCCATGTGCCAGGATAGGAGCCTAGAGCATGAGCACCCACGTCGTTGAGGCTGACGGGCCAGGTGAAGGGCAGCTTGCCCGAGGGGTTAGCGTCGCCCACAAGAATGCTGGCAAATGCCGTGCCCGCCTCGCTGCCGATGAACCAGCCCTGCAGGATGGCGGCAACCTTGTCGCGCCAGGGCATGGCCACAGCATCGCCCGAGATGTTGACAAACACGACATTCTTGTTCACCTGGGCCAATGCCTCGACCAGGGCATCCTGCCCATAGGGCATGTCCATGTGCTTGCGGTCGTGACCCTCAGCATCCTGGTAGTCGCTCTTGTTTAGACCGCCAAAGATGATGACATAGTCTGCCCCCTTAGCCTTGGCGACGGCTTCGGCAATCAGCTCGCTGGCGGGACGGTCGTCGGCCAACGATTGCTTGGCCACGACACCATTATATTCGCCAGTGGTATCACCCACATAGCCGCGGGCATAGTCCACCTCGATGCCAGTGTCTGCCAGGCGTGTCTTGAGACCTTCAAGCGGCAAGATTTCATGCTGTGCCTTGAGCGAACTGCTGCCACCACCGACGGTCATCATCTTGATGGCGTTCTCGCCCACGACCAGAATGCGCTTGGCCCTGTTCACGTCAATGGGCAGTACGTTCTGTTTGTTCTGCAGCAGCACGATACCGTCCTGAGCAACCTTGAGTGCGGCATCGTAGTGAGCCTCGCTGCACAGGAAGCCTTGTGCGCGGTTCTTGGACATCGTCGTGCGGAAAAACAGGCGCAGCACACGGCGCACCTTGTCATCGAGTTCACTGGTGGTGAACTTGCCTTCATGAATGAGTTTCTTGTAGGGCTGGGCCATGTAATAGGCATCGTAGGCGTTGCTTGCACCCCAAGCCAGACCGTCGGTCCAGCTGCCGAACTCCATGTCCAATCCGTTCTTGACTGCCATCTCGGTATCGTGGGCACCACCCCAGTCGCTGACCACCACGCCGTCATATTGCCAGTCACCCTTGAGAATCTGGTTCAACGTGTACTGGTTATGACAACAGTGCTGATTCTTGTAGAGGTTGTAAGAGCCCATGATGCCCCAGGTGTGGCCCTCCTTGACGGCGGCCTCAAATGCAGGCAGATAAATCTCGTGAAGTGCACGGTCGCTCACGATGGCGTTGACCTGATGGCGGTACTCTTCATCATTGTTGAGGCAGAAGTGCTTGACACAAGCCGCCGTGCCCGTACTTTGCAATCCCTTTATATAGGGAACCACCATGCGCGACGCGAGCAGGGGATCTTCACCCATGTACTCAAAGTTGCGTCCGTTCAACGGATTGCGGTTGATGTTCACGCCAGGCCCCAGGATCATGTCCTTGCCGCGGTAGCGCGCTTCCTCGCCCAGACTGCGGCCGTAGCGCTCAGCCAGTGCGGGATTCCATGTGGCGGCGAGGCAGGTCAGGGCGGGGAAAGCCACGCACGAGTCGTTGGTTTGTCCAGCCTGTTCCCACTCGTCCCACAAGACATCGGGGCGCACGCCGTGAGGGCCGTCATCGGTCCAGAAGTCCGGCATTCCCAGCCGTTTCACGCCTGGTGAGGAAAACTTGCTCTGGGCATGGATGACGGCAATCTTCTCGTCAAGTGTCATTCTGGCGAGGGCATCATCGATACGCTGCTCGACAGGTAATGTTTCGTCAAGATATAGAGGAATGCGTTGCGTCATGCCCATCGACTGGATATAATCGGCCTGCGGTGTGCAATGCTCATAGCGGGTGTTCTCCACAAACTGCATCAACAGCTGGCGGAAGGTCTCCTGGTTGGGGCGAGCCTCGCGCAATTCCTTATAAGTGGCACGTGGTGCCTCGGAATATTTTACCACGATGCTGTCCCACATCTCAGGCCTGGTGATGCCCATCATGCATGAGCCGTCAATCTTCTTGTAGGGCCAGAAGGTGTAGCCGATATTGGCCTGCTTCATCACATCGACCAACTGAGACTGCCACTCATTGGTGTTATGTCCCGTCTCGCCCATATACATGGGAAGACCCGTCTTGTCGCGGAAGTCGATGTAATCCTTGATGGCCTCGACAGTGGCATCGCCACCATATCGATGGCAAGTGTACATGATGTTGTCATCAAATGACCAGTCGCCGAACATGTAGAAGTCGGAATTCCAGCGGGCACCGCCCAGTAGAATCACATGATTAGTGTCCACCTGACGGATAGCCTTAACGGTGCGCTTGTAGAGAGGCTCCAGTCCCTTGTTCAGTTCCTCCTTGTTCTCGAAATAGTGGGCTATCGGCTCGTTCATCAGTTCGTAGCCTAGAATGACAGGCTCATCTTTATAACGGGCTGCGATACGTTGCCAGATGTCACAGAATAACTGCTGGCTCGTCTCGCTCTCAAACAACCAGGGGTAGCCATGACCGTCGTCGATGTTGTCTCCAGTCTGTCCTCCAGGGCAGTCGTGCATGTCGAGAATCAGGAAGAGTCCCGCAGCACGGCACCAGTTCACCACCGAGTCGATACGGGCAAAGCCGTCTTGATCCTTGGATCGTCCCATATAGTCCTCGTCGGTGAACAACCGGTAATTGAAGGGCAGACGGATGGTGTTGGCTCCTTGACGGGCGATGAAATTGATGTCGGCACGCGTGATATAATTGTCCTTGAACTGTCGCCAGAAGTCGGCGGCAAAGTCTGGCCCCACGGCCTCCTTGATCATCAGGTCAATCATCCAGGGCGAATTGGTCTTGCTCAGACCGAACATATAGCCCTCGGGGTTGAGCCAGTTGCCCAAGTTCGTACCTTGAATATAGAGTTTCTGCCCGTAGGGCTGAATCATATCGGTCCCTTGAACATGCACAAACTTGTCTTGGGGCTTGGCATTAAGCCCCAAGGCAAGAATGAGAGAGAGTATTATAAATAAAGAATCTCTCATAGAGTCAATTAGGTTAAACAGTTATTTCTTTTGGAATACGCGCACGTAGTCCACTTCCATCGTGACAGGCAGAGCACTCTCGTCAACACCCTGGGCACCACCCCAATCTCCACCCCAAGCGAGATTAAAAATGACGTAGAACGGATCGTCATAGGGCCAGTCGTCGCGACCCAGGCCACGGTTGTTGTAGGAGAGTTGCACCTTGCCGTCGACATAGGTGGTGATGTTCTGGGCAGTCCACTCGATGGCATAGGTGTGGAACTCACCCTCGGCGCCCTTGCAGTACATCTCATGAGTGACCTGGGTGCCGTTGGAGTGGACATGCGCATTGGCGTGCAGGCTCGACGACACAAAGTCGGGGTGGTAACCCACTTCTTCCATGATGTCGATCTCGCCATCGGCAGGCCACGACGTGAAGTGTACGGGCATCATCCAGAAGGCAGGCCATGTGCCCTTGCCCTGCGGCAGCTTGATGCTGGCCTCGATGTAGCCATACTTCCAGCCGGTGCTGCGCTTGGCGTAGACGCGGCCCGAGTAGATCTTGCCGCCCTCCTTGAGTGCCGTGATGCGCAGGTGGCCGTTTCTGATCTGGGTGACGGGTGCGCCACCGGGGGTCAAGTGGTTCACGTAATTTTGCAACTCGTGGTTGACCCATCCGCTGCCTTGCACCTCATGAGTCCAGTCGTTGGGGTTCAACTCCTGGCCCTCGTCAAACTCGTCGTGCCACACCAGTTGGTAGCCCTCGGGAGCATAGTAGGCCGCTTGAGCGGCGGCTTCCTGAGTGATGGTGATTGACTTGCGGGCTGCACCCGACATGATGTTAACAGTAGCCGTGCGGACATCGGTCGTTGGATTAGCAGCCACCTTAATGATGACCGAACCCGATGTGGACAAGGTGTTCTGTGCATCTATCGTGATGAAATCCTGCTCGGTATAAGCTCCCCATTCCTTGCCCGTGGTGGTGACGCTGACGTTGTAGGTGCCGCCAGCGGCAGGTACAGCAATGTTCTCCTGCGAGACATCGATGGAAACCTTGGAGGGCTGGGGTTCATCGTTGCCATCCCCACCGCAGCCCCACAGGGCCACGGTGAGAGAAAGCAATAATGTGAAAAGCATGAATCGTTTCATTGTTTTTCAGTTTTCAGTTGTCAGTTGAATGCGGATGCCGCTTACAACTGACGACTACTTGTGCTTCTGGATGATGATGTTGCTAACCTTGGCCTCAAAGCCAGCGGGGCAACCACCAAAGTCCAAAATGAATTTACCTTGATCAAACTCGATCTCCTCTGCGCCATTCTTTGCAACCACGCCGATGAATTGGAGTACGTTCTCACCGTCCTCGAGCGCGAAGTCACCCTTATAGCACAGCGTGTTGGGGTCGTTGGTCACGTCGGGATCCTTATTAACCTTAACGGTGGCACGGCCCAGCTCCATGTTGGTGGTGACGGTCACGCGCACGTCGTAGGCCTGTCCTTTCTCGATGTGCAGGGGCACGCCATTGATGGCGCACTGGGCCTGCCACTCCGATACGGTAGCATCGTTAGCCGTGATGGTATAAACACCGTTGGCGTAGGAGAAACCGGGATCGGCAATCTGGCCCCAGCCAGCATCGGCCCACCAGAATGACATCATGCCTGCTGTGTTAAAGCCTGCACCCAGGTTGTCGGGAGAATTCACATCCACCCATTCAACAGTGGGCTCGTCGGGTGTAACGGGCAGCACGGTGCCGTCATCGTTGGCATGATCCTTGAGCACGATGTTAGAGATGTTAACCGTGGTACCGGCCTGGCAGCCACCAAAGTCGAAGAACAGGTTCACGCGCTCCATGTCGATACCGGGCATGTCGCTCTTCCAGAAGATGTAATCCTCACCAGCCTTCAGGTCGATGCGGTCAGCAAAATAGAAGACGTTGTCGTCACCATCCATCACGAGCTTCACCGTGACTCCATTCAGGTCCTTGTCGCTATTGAGGATGCACGAGAAGTCGTAGTTGTGATCGGCCGAAGTCGAGATATTGGTGGTCTTGAAGGCCATCTGAGCCTGCCACTGCTCGGTAGTTGCTTCGGGCAGGGTGACGGTATAATCGTTACCGTTAGCCTCAAAGCCGGGATCGGCAATCTGAGCCCAACCGGGAGCGTACCAGAAGAACATGTTATACTCAACGCCCTTCCACATGTTGAAGTCGCTGTTGGGGTCAAAGCCGGTGAATCCCTTCTCTTCCTCCTCGCTGGTGAAGATGAAGCGCCATGCGATGCTGCGGTTAGGAGTTTCATAGACGAGGACCATTTTCTTGGCCGTCAAGGTCTCGATGCGGAAGCGCGGATTCTCATACTGGGCATCGTCACAAATATAGGGGAATGCAGTATTGGGAGCGAGCTGGATATAGGTCTGCGTGCTCACGTTGCCGTCGGCATCCTCCCAGTCATACACCTCAAAGGTCCAGCTGCTGGTCTGGTTGCCGATTACGGCATCCCAGTCATCATCCTGGTGTCCCCACTTGGTCGTACCCTTGTTCACATAGGTCAGGCCGTCTTCACCGGCATTGTAGTTGAAGGTACCACCCTTGCGGGTCTCGGCAGTGAAAGTGATGCGGTCGTCATAGACACCGAAGTCCTTCTTCTCGCCAGGCTGAGCCGACCACCATCCTGTACCTGCGGTACCGGCAGGACCACAAGCCATGTGCGCCACTTCGCTGTAGTCGATGCGCCACTCCTTCTCGGTAATGCGGCGGAAGTCATTGGTATAATCAATCTTTGTTTCATTGAAGGTGTATTCCTTCTTGATACTGGTCTGGCTGATGCCATTGCGGTTTCCCAAGCGCAGTTCAATGGTGTGGGTGCCGGCTTCGCTGTTCTTGTAACCCACTTCCTGCAGGGTGGAGTAGGATGTACCGTCAAGGATCCAGATGGGATAGGTGCCAGCTTCAGGAGTGTAGCTGGCTATCATCTGGTTGGTTTCCTGGTCAACCGATAGGTTGAAATCCACACCGCTCACCGTGGGCAGGCCGTTGGGGTCTGCGCCTTCAAAGTCATCGGGCGAGCAGGCCGTGAACGCCAATGCCAGTAAGCAATAACTCATGATGGCTATTGCGCTGCTTATTTTATTGATCTTGGTAATCATAATATTTAATCTCTAGAATGAGTGATTATTAATAGTTATTCTGAACCAATGCGGGATCAGCATCGAGCTCGCTCTGTGCCAGAGGAATGTATTTCTTGCTGGGAGTCCACGAGTTGGTGCGGTAGCCGTAGCTGTCGGGAACCAGAACGGTCGAGGCCTTCTGGGTGGCACCGGCGATACCCTCGGCACGCACGAGGTCGAAGTAGCGCTTGCCCTCACCACAGAATTCCAGATGACGCTCGTTGAAGATGTCATCGATGGTGACGGTGTTCAAGCTCTCAAGTCCTGCGCGGTTGCGCACCTGGTTCACATAGCCAGCAGCCTCGGCGGCACTGCCACCGGTCTGGAGCAGCAGCTCGGCAGCGTTGAGCAGGGTCTCGGCATAGCGGTAGATGCGCTTGTTGTTGTTATAGTTCAGGTTCTTGCTGGTCGGGCAGTCCTTGTTGTTCTCGGACTGCGGACGATACTTGCCGTGCCAGATGTGGGTGTCCTGATAGCGCTCTGTGTAGCTGTAGGCACGCAGGTCCCAGCAGGTGACATCGCGGCGCACGTCATTCTCGGCATACATGTTGTAGGTCTCCACGCGCATGGGCAGGAAGCCCCAACCGTCGGCACCGCTGTCCCAGCCTTCACCGCCGCCCCAACCGTTGGGTGAGCACAGGGTGGGGAATACAGTGCCACCGGCAGCCATCGAGGTGCCCCAGTCGCGCTGTGCCTGGTCATCGTTGTAGTTGATCTCGAAGATGCTCTCGGCGCACCACTCTCCACTCTCTTGCCACAGGTCATAGAAGCTGGGGTTGAGCGAATAGCTGGCATCGTCGATGATCTGCTTCATGTATCCCAGAGCGGTAGCATAACGGGCCTGGTCGTTCTGGTACATCACCATCTCGGCATAGAGCATGTAGGCAAACGCCTGGCTGACGCGACCAGCCTCGGAATTTTTCCAACGCATGGGGAGCACACCGCTTGCGATGATTTCCTCGAGCTCGGGAAGGAGCTGGTTGTAAATCTCGTCAGCAGTCATCTGCGGGGCCGTGTAGGGCTGTGAGAGATTCTCCAGATAGAAGGGCACGTTGCCGTAATAGTGCCACAGGATATTATAATAGTACACGCGCAACAGGCGAGCCTGCATCTCCATCGAACGACGGAAATCGGCACTGGCTTCACCTTCCCATGACGCATACTTGATGGCATCGTTGCAACGCTTGATGCCGCTGTAGAAGTCTCCCCACAGGGTGGCGAGGGTGTTGTTGCCGTCGGCCTCAAAGTTGAACAGACGGTGCCAGTGCTGGTTGTCGGTATTGTCACTACCGCCTACCCAGAAGTCGTCGCCCATGATTTCACCGTCGACGGTGAGGTCATTGTAGGCAGTACCGTCCCAGTCGGGCCAATGCAGAGGAGCATAGGCCGCGGTGAGGGCCTCGTTAAGGGTCTCCTCGGTGGTGTAGTATTCCTCGAGGGGCTCACCCGTCGGGTTCTTCACCTCAAGAAAATCGTCGCTGCAGGAAGTCAGTGCAAGAGATGCTGCAAACAGACCTGCTATGATATAATTATGCTTTTTCATATTGATAATTCTTTATTGGATTGTTAGAAGGAGAGGTTAAATCCGACAGTGTAGGTGCGGGCCTGGGGATAAACACCGTAGTCAACACCGAGGCTGGTGGAACCTGAACCGATTTCGGGATCAAAACCCCAATACTTGGTCCAAGTGAAGAGGTTCTCGGCACGGCCGTAGATGCGCAGGCGGCTGATGCCGATCTTGCTGGTCAGGTGCGGGTTGAGGGTGTAGCCCAGCGTGATGTTCTTCAGGCGCAGGTAGCTGCCATCCTGGATGTACATGTCGCTGCAAACCCAGTTCTTGGAATCGCCCAGGGTGGGCACCTTATTGCTGGTGCCTTCGCCAGTCCAGCGCTGGAGTACCCAGGTGGGATAGTTACCCGATGCGATATCCTGGCGGTAGGTGGCGTCAAACACGTCGGCACCATGAACACCCTGGAAGAAGACACCGAAGTCGAAGCCTCTCCAGTCCACGTCGAATGTCAGACCATAGGTCCAGTCGGGCACACCGTTACCGATGTTGGTACGGTCGTCGCTGTTGATCTTGTTGTCACCGTTGGTATCCACAAAGCGGAAGTCACCAGGGTTGGAGGATGTGCCATACTTGCTATTGTAGGCATCGGCCTCGGCCTGGGTCTGCAGGATGCCATCGGTCTTGTAACCATAGAAGAAGGGGAAGGGCTGGCCATTCTCGGCGCGTGTGCCGCCGTCGCTGAACTGGCTGATGCCGTAGTTCAGGAAGCCCGTGTCGTTACCCAGGTTCTTGAGCTTGTTCTTCAGGTAGGAAGCGTTGCCCTTGACAGCAAAGTGTACGTCGGCAATATTCCAGCGGTAACCGAGCTCAAACTCAACGCCGCTGTTCTCCATGTCACCCACGTTGGCCAGCGGGCGGGCCTCACCCACGTAGCTGGGGATGGGCATCTCGATGATCATGCCGTTGGTCTTCTTGATATAGTAATCGATGCTGAAGGTCAGCTTGTTGTTCCACAGGCCGAAGTCAACACCCAGGTCGGTCTGCTCGCTCTCCTCCCATTTAAGATCCTCGTTTGCCAGGCGGTTGGCCTTAGAACCATAGGTCATGGCGGCCGTCTGTCCGAAGTAGTAGTTGCTGGTGTTGCCCACGGTCGTCAGTGTCGTGTAGGCGAAGTCACCGATATTGTCGTTACCGTTCTTACCCCAGCTGAAGCGCAGTTTCAGGTTGTTCAGCCAGTCACGCTGGCTCTCCATGAAGGCCTCGTTCATGATGTTCCAGCCCAGTGAGAAGGACGGGAAAATACCATACCTGTGGTTGGAACCGAAGCGGCTCGAACCATCGCGGCGGACCGTAGCCTGCAGCATGTAGCGCTCGTCGTAGTTATAGCTCACGCGGGCGAATAGCGATGCCAGACGGTGTTCGGTATAAGGACCTCCCCAGACACCCACCAGACTCGTGGCACCAGTCATCTTGCCGTCGGCATCGGTCGAGATTTCCAGATCACCGCCCGTGGTGTAGTTGATGCTGGGCTTGTCGGGGTTGATCAGGTTCCAGTGCGAGCCACCCAGCTCGTCGCCCTTGAACTTTAAGGCACTCTGGCCGAGCACGACACCGATGGTGTGCTTGCCGAAGGTCTTGTCATAGGTCAGCGTGTTCTCTACCTGCCAGGTCGTGTTGTTGCCCTTGAAGGCCACTGCCGACGTGTGGTCGGTGTTGTTGTTGCCCGAGAGGTAGTACAGCTGCTTGGTGGCACCATTATAGCCCCAGAAGGAAAGCTCTGCGCTGTAGGTGAAGTGGTACTTCAACGCATCCCACAGCTGCAGGTCGATAGAGAACTTGGGCATGAACTTGTGGCTCCAGTTCTTGTTGGGTGTGCCCTGCATCATGGCACTGGGGTTGTTCTGCTCCTGATAACTGCCAATGAATCCAGGGATGGTATAGGGATTGCCATCAGCATCCTTATAAAGGTCATAAGCGCTGTAGCGGTCAATCATCTCCTGTCCAACGTCGCCTCTCAGCACAACGGGCAGCGTGGGTGCAAGGTAGAGGGCTGAGCCCAGCGGCGAGCCCCAGGTGGAGTTGGCCTCGATGCCGGTGCTGTGCACGCGCATGTAGGACAGGTTGGCACCCAGATCTACCTTATTAAGGAAGTTGCGCTCCTTGGTAGCATCAAGCAGGTTGAAGTTGTTGTTGGCGCGGATGGTCAGTCGGTCATAGTTAGACTGGCCGTAGTTACCGCCCACGATACCGTCCTGGGTGAAGTAACCCAATGAGAGGTAGTAGTTTATCTTCTCGGTGGCACCGCTCACGCTCACGTCGTGCTGCATGATGGGCGCGTTGTCGTTGAAGAGCAGCTTTTGCCAGTCGGTGCCGAAGCCCGTGATCTTGTCGCCGTTGGCATCGGTCAGATTGTAGGGATCCTGATAGAGCGGGGCCAGGCCGTTCTGCACGCGGCGCTCGTTCTGCAGGATGGCATAGTCGGTTGCGCCCGTCACGCTACGCTTTCTCCAGGCGCTCTGCCAGCCGTAGGAGAAGTTGTAGCTGATGTTGGCGCGGCCCAGCTTGCCCTTCTTGGTGGTCACGAGGATGACACCGTTGGCAGCACGGGCACCGTAGATGGCTCCCGAAGCGGCATCCTTCAGTACCTCAATACTCTCGATATCATTGGGGTTGACGCTCTCCATGCCATACTGGTCGGTGGGCATGCCGTCAATGATGTAGAGGGGATTGGAGTCGTTGATGGTACCGATACCGCGGACGCGGATCATCGACTGTGAGCCAGGCTGGCCCGATGACGAGGTGACGTTGACACCAGCGGCCATACCCTTCAGGGCATCCTCGGCACGCAGGCGGGTCTTTCCAGCCAGGTCGTCTGCCGAGACCTTGGCGATCGAGGCCGTCACGACGCTCTTCTTCTGCACACCGTAGCCGATGACTACAACCTCATTGAGCAGTTCGGCATCCTCGGTGATGGTGATGAGCATGTCTTGGCCGGCAAGCACGGTCTGCTTACCATAGCCTACATAAGTGATTTCCAATTCGGCACCGGCAGGTGCGGTGATGGAGAAATTGCCGTCGAAGTCCGTTGCGGTGGTGTTCTACGTGCCTTTTTGCACAATCGTTGCGCCAATCACCGGCTCGCCGCTGGGATCAACGACCCTACCCGTGAAGGTCTGGCTCTGTGCAAAGGCCGCTATTGCCAGCATGACTGTCAACAGCAGTGAAAGTAATCTCTTCTCTTTCATGTCACATTTGTTTTGGTTGATAAAAATATTATTTGGTTAAAAATTTGGTTCGAGTTGTTCTCTGAATGTTTTCGGTTTCAATTGAGGCGCAGCCTACCTGAGGCGCTACAACCGCAAATTTACTGCAATAAAATGTGTGTAAGTCTCATATGAAACAAAAAAGTGGATGATTTTGGGATTGTAGTTATTGTAAAAATCTGACAAGTAGATAGTTGTAAAAAATCGTCAATCGTTAAAAAGTGGTTAAAATATAGTCTTGTTTTTGGTGAAAAATTCAAATTTCGGGCATTATTTTGCCCTTTTTGTTGCTCATGCGGGATAATACAACTACATTTGCGATGTAAAGATTTTAACGCTATTTAGAATTAGGATTTGACAATTCTCTCCTCTAAACCATTAACTAGACTTTACACTGAATGAAAAAGAACTTCATTTTGGCTTTTCTCTTGTTGCTGTCCTGCTTGAATGTGACAGCTGCGGTTTCTATTGACCTTGAACAGGAATACCGCAAGTTGGATGAGGCCATTGAACGCACCGATCAATATGTACAGGAACGAGAGAACCGCATCCGAGCCTATAAAACCGCCCGAGGTAACATTAATAATGACAGGGCACAATATGAGTTGAGCCGCAACCTGTATGAGGAGTACCGTCCCTACATGAGCGATTCGGCCATTCATTACATCAGCCGATGCATCATTCTTGCCGAACGAATGAACGACCGCATTCGTGCCGACGAGTGCCGCTTGCTGCTGGCCTTCCAGTGTATTGAGTCGGGAATGTACCATGAGGCTATGGACGTGTTGAATTCTATTGATGAGAAGCGCATTAATGATGCCAATAACCTGCGGTGCTATTACGGTACATTTGCCCACTTGTACCAGGAATTGGGTTACTACTGCAAGGTGCCGAGTTTGCAGGGAAAGTATTATGCCAAGCAGGATGAATACTATCAACTGATTGACACGACCGGAGTGTCGATGAACGATGATAAAGCACTACAGATGAGGGAAATCCAGCGTTTTGCCGCTGGTGATGGCAAGGGGGCATTGCACTTCAGCGACTTGCGCCTCAAGCAGGTCAAGGAAGGATCGCACGAGTATGCCATTGTGGCATTTTACCGATACCTTGATTATTCTTTGCTCGGCGATTCGGTGCAGGCCCGATACTGGGTCACCCAGTCGGCATTGAGCGATGTCAAGAACGCCGTGATGGATCAGGGAGCGATGTGGGAACTGGCTAACAAGCTCATGTCCGACGGTGACCTGGACAGGGCCTACCGCTACATCCACTTTGCATGGCAATGTGCCAGCAAATTCAATACAGTGAAGCGCAATAGCCAGATTTCTCCTGTCCTGACAGCAATCAGCGACAACTATGAAGCCTCACTCAAGCGGGCCAACCGCCTGCTGGGAGTGCTGGCTGTGGTCTCCAGCCTGCTTGCGGTTCTCTTCATGATGATTTTGTTCTATAGCAACAGCCAGCGCAAGAAACTGGCCCTTGCCCGGAACGAATTGAGCAACAGCAACACACAGCTGGCTCAACTGAATAGCCAGTTGTCAGACTTGAATAGCCAGTTAATCAAGACCAATGTGCAGCTCAATGAGTCCAATCGTGTCAAGGACGAGTATGTGGGCCGCTTCATCCATCTGTGTTCTTTTTATATCGACCGCCTGGATGAGATGCGCAAGCGCGTCAACAAGATGGTCAAGAGCAAGGATATGGATGCGTTATATAAGTTTACCGAGGGTAATGAATTGCGTGACAAGAACCTGACGGAACTGTATGAGATGTTTGACAGTACATTCCTGCATCTGTTCCCCAATTTTGTAGATGATTTCAATGCTCTCTTGCGACCGGAGTGCCGCATCACCTTGCCTGATAAAGGCACGCTCAACACCGATGTGCGCATCTTTGCCCTCATTCGCCTCGGCATTGAGGACAGCAGCCGCATCGCCGAGTTCCTGCACTACTCGGTGAACACGATCTATAATTACCGCGCAAAAATCAAGAACGGAGCCCAAGGCAATCGCGACAGCTTCGAGTCACGCGTTAAGGCCATCGGCATGTAAAGGAGATGCCGCCGCTGCCTGGCAGACGGTGAGCAGGTAGCCTTCGGGATAATCCAATGTCGTGAATCGGTAAGCCATGCGGGCATCGTCCAGCATATGGACGATGTCCCCGCCATTGTCGTCGCCGGTGAGCTTGTAGAGACTCTCTTTCATCGTCCACAGGCGGATGAACTCCCGTGCGGGGCGAGGTGAGGCTAGAATCAGTTTCATCTCACTGGCACTCATGACCTGCTGGGCCACGGCCTCGCTGTACTGGTCAAGGTTCTCGATGTCGATGCCCACGGGCTCGTCGCCGATGGCAATGGCCGCCGCGTCACGGCAGTGACTCAGGCTGAAGTGGATCTCTGGGTGAGACCTCAACAAAGGCTTGCCGTGATTGTCGTAGATGAGTTCGGGCGGCCCCTCATCAATTCCGTAGTCAAGGCATAGCGACTCCTGCAGCAATCTGTAGGCCGCGATGCACAAGCGCTGGTCGCGCTCCAGCCGGTACCTCAAGGCCTGCCGTCGTCGCTGGGGATGGACCGCGGCCAGCGCTTCGTCGAGGTCAAAGCTGTAGATATCCTGACACAGGCGGATCATGACTGCAACCTGAACTGGATGTGCCTGGCCCGGTGCAAGATAAGGATGATGACGGCTTCAATCAGGTAGGCAATGAGGTAGCTGTACCACATGTACTGTGGCATAAACTTGGCCATAAGCCACAGCACTGGGATGACCGTGAGCGACAATGCAAATGAGATGAATAGTGCCATGCTATGCTGATGATAGAGTTTATAAATGATCATCAGCACATAGATGTAGCAGAATGGGATGAAACTCAGCGCAAAGACGCGCAGGGCGGGAACGCTTTGGACCAGCATTTCGGTCTCGTCGCAGCCGAACAACTTGGCAATGCCTTGCGGGAAAATCCACACGATCAAGCAGGTAATGGCCATGGATGCTGTGATGAAGCGGAAACCCTTGCGGATGACTGTCCTCAATCCCTGCTCGTCCCTCTTGCCCACCTGGATGGCCCCCAGTGATTGCAGTGTCTGGCACGTGCCCGACACATACAGGTTATAGATTTGCAGCAGGTTCATGCACAGCGCAAACACAAAGATACCCGTGCGGCCCGTGGTCGAGAGCACAATTTTGTTGGCACTGAACAAGAGCAGTGTTAGGCAGATCGAGGCCACGGCTAGAGGAGCTCCCTGCGAGACGATGCGTTGCCAGGTTCTGCCCAACCCTTGTGTTGACAGATGGAGGCGCAGCCGGCGGTTATCGGGCTTACGCCAGTGTGAAAGCAAGATAGCGATGCCCACCAGGTGCCCTACGACGGTCGCCGCCGATGAGCCTGTGATTCCCCAGTCGAGCCACTGGATGAAGACGATGTCGAGCAGCAAATTTACCGTATTGTCGATGATGACGGCTAGCGACACCAAGCGTGGGCTGCCGTCAACCCCGACCATGGTGGATAAGCCCCACATGAGAATGAATGCTGGACCACCGATGAGCAGCACCTGCATGTAGTCTCGCGCGAGTGGCAGAATCTGCTCGTTGCTGCAAAGCAGGCGGGCCGTCTGATGCGGGAACAGCAGCCCGCCGACAAGTGCCAGTATGATGCCCAAGCCCACGCTCAATGTCAAAGCCCAGGTGAAGTAGTTGCGGGCTAGGTCAACTTTTTTCTGTCCCAGTGCATAGGCCACCAACATTCCTGCACCTGCATTGATGAGCAGGTGCAGGGTGAAAATGAACTGGACGATGGGCTTAGAGAGATTGATGGCGCTGACACCGTCCTCGCTGATGAGGTTGCCCACGATGATACCGTCAACCACATTGCCCAAGCAACCAGATAGGGCTACAAGGATGTAGGCCGATAGGTAACGGTAGAACTGTGAATGGATGTCGATGTTATTCTCTTGTGGTATCATTGTCGGAGATGTTTCTACATATCAAAGAATCCCAGTGTGCCGATGGCGGTGAGCATGCGTTCCACGTAGTCCCACGATGTGGGTGACCAAGCGAAGCCCAAGCGGTAGAGCACCTGGGTGGTATAATCGTTGTCGCGCTTCACGTCGGTGGTTTTCTGGCCGTGTGCCATGTCTTGATAGGCGAGTAGCGATGACATTTGTCTAGCCATCTGGGGATCATCCTTGGCACGATCCATAGCATCGTTAAACTCTTCCTGCTCGACAAAGCGTACGCCGTCGCCCACAGTGTACAAGCCGCTGAGCACGTCGCCCAAGAATTGGCCATGGATGTTGTAGGGATGGAATACGGTGCACTCACGTGGTGTACCACTTAGCAATACAATGGCATGGGCCACTTCGTTGATGGGCGAGAACTCGACTTGCTTGTTGCGCATCGAGTGGGGACAAGCGCCCAGCATGTTATAGACCTTGATGCGGCCCATGAACGAGTTGGTCTGGAAGTTGGCCTGGAATTCACCGTCAGTCGAGCGGGCGGCCAGGTTGCCCACACGCATGATCTTGGCACTCAAGCCATGACGGGCGACGGCATCGAGGATGAGACGCTCGGCCATAAACTTGGAGTAGATGTATTTGTTACCCAAGAACTGCCCCATGTACAAGCGCTGCTCGGTGTAGATGTCGCTCTTGACCTCACCAGCCCACAAGCCACGGGTGCTGGCTGTGGAGACGTGGACGAGTTTGGCACCCGTCTTGACGCAGTAGTCCACGCAGCGTTGGGCTCCACCGATGTTCACGTCCTCAATCTCGGTGCCCTCGCTGAAGTGCTTCACGACAGCCGCGCAGTTGAAGATTGTATCAATTGGTAGGCCTTCAGCAAAGTCGCTCGTCACGTCACCCAGCACGATGTGCAAGCGCTTGCCGAACAAGTCCTTGAAAGCATCCGAGAAGTAGTAGAACAGCAGGGTGCGTAGACGGTTGGCAGCAGCCTCCTCGTCCTTGCCGCGCACGAGACAGTAGATGTTTTCGGCATCTGAGTCGATGAGTTCGCGCAGGATGTGGATGCCCAGATAACCAGTGGCACCGGTCAAGAGCACGTTGCCCAGTTGCTGGCGTTCACCCTTACGGAAACTGTCGAGCGTGTTGCTTTGCAGCAGGTTGTTGATCGCGGTGTAGTCAAATCGGCTGATCGTATCGTCGCCCTCGGTGTCGCTCTCGCCGGTAATCAGACGAGCCAGCTTGCGTGGAGTCGGGTTGGCAAACACGTCTCCATAGGCCACATGCAGGCCAGCCTTGTCGGCTTCGATGATGACACGTGTCACGACGAGCGATGTTCCACCCAGTTCAAAGAAGCTATCGGTGGCACCCACCTTGTCCATTTGAAGGATGTCGGCAAAGATGTCGCAGAAGGTCCGTTCTGTATCATTAGCCGGCTCGACAAATGCCGAGCTGATGGCCAGTTCAGGTTCAGGTAGGGCCTTGACATCGGTCTTGCCATTGGGAGTCATCGGCATCTCCTTGAGTTGCAGGTAGGCTGTTGGAACCATATACTGGGTCAGGCTCTTGGATATCTCAGTCTTGAGCGCATCGGGAGCAATCTCATGGTCGGCAGTATAGTAAGCACACAGGTGCTCCTTGTCATTGATCTTGCGGATAAGGATGACAACCTTCTTGAGACCCTCGACCTTGAGCATCACATTCTCGATTTCGCCGAGCTCGATGCGCAGGCCTCGCAGCTTAATCTGATGGTCGGTGCGGCCCAGGATGACCACATCGCCGTCGGGTAGCCACTTGGCATAATCGCCCGACTTGTACACGCGGGTGCCATGATAATCAATAAATCGCTCATGGGTCATCTGGTCCAGATTGTTGTAACCATGAGCCACACCGCGGCCGCCGATGTACAGCTCGCCGACAACACCCACGGGCAGCTCGTTACCGTCCTGGTCAACAATGAACTCGATGACGTTAAGCTGGGGCTTGCCCACGGTGACAACGTCAGCATGGGTTAATTCCTTGTTGTTCGACGCTACGGTGATTTCGGTGGGACCGTAGCAGTTGAAGATGCGGGCCTTGGTCACCTTGCGCAATTGGCCAAGCAGCTGGTCGGAGAATTTCTCACCACCGGCGCGCACGATGTTGATGCGGCTGATGGCATCGCAGAAGTCCTCACTCGTCAGCCACGTCATCCAGCGGGACGGGGTACCGGATACCATGTTGATGTGTTCCTCGTTGATGAGTCGGGACAGGTCAAGGGGGTTGTTGGCTTGTTCCTCGGTGGCGACGATGAGTGTCTTGCCGTTGAAATAGGCCATGCCGATGTCCTGCAGCGCAGCATCAAACGAGATGGTTGTCACACTCAGGATGCGCTTGGCATCGGTGTAAACCCCGTTAGCAAAGACATTGGCCGGATGACCATATAGATAGTTGCAGATGCCGCGGTGGTGCAGCATCACACCCTTGGGACGGCCTGTTGAACCACTGGTGTAAATCAGGTAAGCCAGGTCATCAGGAGTGATTTCGGTCACGATGCTACCGTCATTGTTGTCGTTGATGAGTTCCTCAACGTCGATGGCCTTATCGGCAGGCACGCTGTCCATGCGGTCGGCTGTGGTGATGATGTATCGGGCCTCACTGTCCTCGAGAATGAGCTTCACGCGGTCGGCGGGATACTCGGGGTCGCAGGGAATGTAGGCGGCACCCGACTTGAGTACACCGAACAAGGCGAGAATCAACCTGCTCGTGCGTGGCAACAACAGGGCCACACGGTCGCGCTCCTTCACGCCACGGTGGCGCAGGGCTGCCGCGATGCGGTTAGTCACTTCATCCATTTCCTTATAGGTGTAGCGTGCATCGGTGGCAACAAGAGCCTCATGTTCGGGCTGCACCTGTGCAAAGTGGCCGATGCATTCATGGAAGAAAGTGAAGGGCGCATCGTCTGCCGCACTCTGCCGCAGGTGGCTTAATTCCTCTTCTTGTGACTCACTCACGATCGACAGCTGGCGCAGGCGGGCATCAGGCTGCGCCATCATGTGGTTGGCTACAGCGACAATGCTTTCGGCAAGACCGCGTCCGGTGCGCTCAGTATAGATGGAATTGTCATATTGCACGACAACACCTCGCGACTCGATCTTGATGTTGATCTTGAACTTGGGGACATTCAGTTCCAGCAGCTCGTTACCGATGACCTTGCCGTTTACAGTATACTGAGAAATGACACCGACCTGATAGGCATAGGCGATGGCAGGAATGAAGCCGTAGTCGGTGGCAATGCGTGCAAACGGGTAATCCTCGTGACGCAGTGTCTCGTCGAAGGTGCCACAGGTCTGCTTCAGGAACTCGCTGACGGTCACGTCGTCGATGCTCATGCCCAATGCCAGCGTGTTGACAAACATGCCGACGGTGTCGGCGATCTTCAAGTTGCTGCGGCCGCTGCTGACGGTGCACAGATAGACGTCACGGTTGTTGGTGTAGCGCGAGACGACATAGGCTGTGGCGGCTAGGAACAGGTGCGCTGGCGTGATTTCCTGCTGACGGGCAAATGCCGTCGCCTTGTCAAAGTCGGCGGGACAAACTGCCTCACCGATGTAGCCCTGCTCGTCACTCTTGGGCAGGTCTGCGGGAATCTCGCTGGCTCCCTCACAGGTCTGCAATTTCTCGGCAAAGAATTGCTGTGATGCTTTGAAGGTATCGGTTTCTTCGGCCTGTCGCTGGTCGGTGACAAAGTCCATATAGGTGTAATTCTCCTTTTCTATCATTTTGCCCTCAAGGGCATCACTGATCTGGCGGATGAGCAGGTCGGCTGAACCGCCATCAAATACCAGATGGTGGATGTCTAGCAACAGGTGGGTGCATTGTTCTGTCTTGACAACCTCGCAGTGATAAAGAGGAGCCTTCTGCAGGTTGAAGGGCCGCACAAATTCATTCTTGTATATGGCCAGTTCCTTCTCGCTCATCTGCGTGATGGGCACTGAGACATCCACGCTGTCGTTAATGGTCTGCATGATGGAATCGCCCTCGGTCGTGAAGTGGACATTTAACTCGGGATGTGCCTCAATCACGCGCTTCACGGCATCGGCAAGCGGCTGAGCCTCAATGCCGTCGGGATAAGTCAGCATGTAGGGGATGTTATAAATGGTCGAGACAGGGTTCTTGAGACATTCAAAGTATACACCTGTCTGGGCATAGGACAGCGGGACGCTGGTGATGTCTTCTGTCTTCTTGTCCTCGACAGCGGGTGCTGTGGATCCACCTGCCATCATCTGCTTGAGTATCTCATTCTCGATGGCCTGCAGAGTGCCGCTCTTGACGAGAGACTTGGAATCGAGGGTGATGCCGTAGCGCTTGTTAATCTGTACGGCTAATTTGATGGCCGATATGGATGTTAAGCCGGCATAACCGAGAATGGTAGTTACACCGAAGTCCGTGTTGTTGATGACATCGGCAATCACCTGGTGCAGTTCCTCTTCCAGCACGTTCATGGGCACGTTGGCCTCGGCTTGGGTCGCAGCTTTCTTCTCGGGTTTGGGCAGCGCCTTCTTGTTGACTTTCTGGTTCTGATTCAGGGGGATGGCATCAATCTGCATGGTCACAGCAGGTACCATGTAGGGCGGTTTCTCATCCATGATGAAGTTGTTGAGGGCTTCAATATCGATGGTCTGGTCGCTGACGATATAGGCAGCGATAAACTTGCCTCCACCTTCCTCGTCAAAGGCCTGAACCGTGGCATCTTTAATGCCTGGGAACTCTCGTATAACACCCTCTACCTCCTTCAACTCGATGCGGAAACCGCGTATCTTGACCTGTCCGTCGCGGCGTCCCACAAACTGGATATCGCCAGTGGGCAGATAGCGCACGATGTCGCCGGTGCGGTAGATGCGGGAATACTTCTCCTCGTCAGTAAAGGGATTATCGATAAATACCTCGGCGGTCTTTTCGGGACGGTTCAGGTAGCCGCGGCTCACCTGCGGACCGGCAACCCACAGCTCACCGGCAGCACCCACGGGCAAACGGTGACCCTGGGGATCAACAATATAGAGGCGAATGTTTTTGGGAGCTTTGCCAATAGGAATCTCCTTCATTTTCTTGTCCACCAGGTAGTAGGTGATGAAAACAGTTGACTCGGTTGGGCCATAGAGGTTGTAGAACTTGATGCCCGGTGGTGGCGTTAGTGATGCCAGTTTTTCACCGCCAGTCGAGAGATACTTCAACGAGTGGTTCTCGACACTGGTCGCAAACTGGTAGCCCACTTGTGTGGTCATGAACGAGTGGGTGATACCGTTCTGCTCAAAATACTCATTGAGCGCAATAAGGTCCAGACGCAATTCTTCAGGAACGATATAGACCGTGGCACCGCAAGTGAGCGCAGGGTACGTATCCATCATGTTGGCGTCAAAACCATAGCTGGCATAGGCCGCCAACTTGCTGCCCGGCTTGAGATCGTACATGTGCTGGTACCAGTGGCAGAAGGCCACAAGATTACCGTGTGTCAACTGGCACCCTTTGGGTACACCTGTCGAACCCGAAGTGTAAAGCAGGATAAACAATTGGTCGGGCTTGATGTCCACTTGGGGTGCTGATGCTACGGGCAGGTTCATGATGTCCTTGGTCAACAACACATCGCCCTGGTACTCATCAACGATGGTACGCAATTCCTCGTCAGCGATGAGCAGTTTGGCACTGGCATCCTGCATCATGAAGTTGAGGCGCTCCTTGGGGTAGCTCGGGTCAAGAGGCTGATAGGCGCAGCCGGCTTTGAGCACGCCCATTGAGGCGATGGGCATCCACTCGCTGCGGGGAATGAGTACCGATACTACATCCTCGGTACCTAGGCCCTTGCCGGCAATATAGGCGGCTATGCGGTCGCTGATCTCATCCACTTGGGCATAGGTGAACCGTTTGTCCATATATACCGCAGCCAGTGCGTCAGGCGTGGCTTCAACTTGCTGGCGGAACAGCGAGACGATGGTCTGGCTGTTGTCATAGTCCAATTCGCCTGGGTTGAAGCTATCGAGGATGGCCACCTGACTGGCCGTGGCGATGTCAATATCGCGCAAGTATTCCTGGGCAAGGAAACCTTCCAGCACAGCCTCGTAGCTCTCCAAAATCTGGGCGATGAGCTCGCGGGAGTATTCGTTGGAATTGTATTCGGCCTTGGCCTGCACCTTGTCGTCCTTGATGAAAACCTTCAGGTAGAAAGAGGCTTCAATTGTGCTGTTGCCGATGCGAATGGTCTGCATGGGCTTGTTGCCCATGGTCTCGTTGTCGAACAATTGTCCATGCCATGCAAATATTGAGTTGGTCTGCAGGTTCAGGTCGGTCATCACATCGGTGTAGGTGTATATCTCGTGCTTGCGGCAACCGCTCATCTGCTCCTGTCCTTGTCGCAGCAGTTCCAGTACGGTAGTGTCGGGTGTGAACTTGGCATAAACGGGCAAGGTCTTGACTGTCATGCCCACCGAGCGGGCAAAGCGCTTGTCACTGCGACCGTTATAGACTGTCGTGAATAATGACTCCAGCTCATTGTTAAACTTGGCCAGCAGGAAAGCATAGGCGGTCGTGAACAGCGTGCTCTTGAACACACCATTACGATTGCAGTAGTCATCCACGCGATTCAAGTCGAGCGACAGGGTGCGGAGCAGGTTATCCTCACTATGCTCGGGCTCTTCCTTGTCGGGCATGAACTGGGTGAAAGTGTCACCGCAGTCAAAGTTGGTTGCATACCACTTCTTGGCCTCATCAAATGCTGGGGCCTCACGTTGCATGGCTTCATCCTGTGCCACTTGCATGAGCGTGAGCTCCTCGGGTGCTATGGTCTCGCCACGGTAGGCCTTGTCAATGTCTTGCAGCATGATCTGCATCGATGTGCCATCCACGATGATGTGGTGATAATCCAGGAACAGGTAGTAATGCTCGCTGTTGCGCATCACCTTGACGTGGAACAGCCGCCCGCCATAGAGGTCAAACGGGGTGACCAACTTGGCCTTTCCCTGCTCAATGTCCTGAATATCCTCGATGTCCAGTGACCACTGTTCATTGTCCATATCGATAGTCTGCATCGGCTCGCCGTCCTCATTCAACTCGATGCGGGTGAACAGGGTGGGGTGGGCCTTGAATGCGGTCTCGATGGCATCCAGCAAGCGCTGTTCGTCCAGTGAGGGATCCAGACTATAGATATATGGGAGGTTATAATACTGTTCGCCGATGTGGCTGGCACTTTCTACATAGATTCCGAATTGAGATTTTGATAATGGAGATGTAAGTTTCATTGTCTTTGTTATGCGGGTTATTTCATTATAATTACCATTTGATTGAGAAGATGCGTGGGTTGACACTCAAGGAAATCCAGCCCCAACGCAGGATGTTCTTGTCTGAGGCGCGTTTAAGTCTATTCATTGTCTCATATCCCTTCATGAACGAACCACCGACTGCGACTCTAACGTCTCGTGTTATGGCATAGGAACCTTGAAGCTCAATCTCATGGCCAAGTGTCTGGTTCATATCTTCGAGCTTGGTGGCTGTGGCCAGGTAGTGGTAGCTTGCGTTGAGGTTAAGATTCTTTAATGGGCTGTAGAAGGCACTGACGTAGGCATTCTGCAAGCCAGGTGTGAATCCATTCAGATAGGTGCTCACGTAGAAGAAATCCATAGCCCCATAGAACTTGTGATGTGCTCCATAGACCGTACTGAATCCCTTAATGACCTCGTGTCGAGTCATTCCGATGCTGCCCTGAGGGGGCACGGCAAAATTCTTGTCGCCGCTCAGGTAGTCATAGCCCACAGTGATGCCGTAGTTGGCAGGGCGGAAGGTGATCTTGCCGCTGGCCATCCATGCGTCTATCTTGAGCCCTTCTTCGCTCTTGCCCATCTGGTGGTAATAAGAAGCCTCGGCAAGCCAGTGTCGGGGCTGGAACTTGAGATAGCCGCCGATGAGCTGCTGGAACCACGTGCGAGATCCTTTTTCTCCGTTGGGCTCGCCTTGCATACCGATGTTCATGAACAGCACCGATGCGCCCAGCGGCACGCGGGGCAGGTCATAGTGGTACCAGGCCGTCTGCATTGTCTTGTAGGGCTGGGCACCGTCAGCATAGTATGAATCACCGGTTGTCATGACTGCGGCATTCTGATTATAGGCTAGGATGACATGAGCCTTGTGACCATGCCCCTCATACCCCAGACGCAGCACGTCGTGGGACGATGAGGCCATCGCCCAGTCATCCGACCCGATGATGCGCTCGTCGTCATAGTTGAGGGCAATCCTTCCCACCTGGGCAAACAGACCGAATGGAGCCGTCAATTTTACCCATGTCTCATAGAGGTTGAAGGCTCCCTTGCCTGCCTGTCCCCACACGCCCGAGTGCTGCGGCGTGACATGGGCTTCAAGCCAGTCACGCTTGTAGTTGATGGCTAGGCGCGTGCGGCTCAGCAAGAAGTTGGACGTGGGAGTCTTGGTCTCCAGCTCATTTCCCTCTGGGTCGTCCTCGGTGACCAGGCCGCCGTAGCGTGACTCGCCGCGGGCCATGAATTGCAGGTCGATGCTCAGCTCATTGGGCTTGGCGGGGATGCTGTCGGTCATGGGTTGGGCAGTCGCCATCAGCGCCGTCAGGGCGAGTGCACCCAACAACCAGCGCTTGAAGAAGCTATTGCGCATGGCAGAACGAAATTATTCAAACTCAAACAGGTTGATAAATCCCGTGATCTTGAACACGTTCTTGATGTCATCGTTGACGTTGCGCAGGATGACACGTTTGCCCTTGGCCTTGGTCTTCTTGAGCACGTCAAG
Source organism: Muribaculaceae bacterium (assembly GCA_017453505.1). Classification (GTDB taxonomy): domain Bacteria; phylum Bacteroidota; class Bacteroidia; order Bacteroidales; family Muribaculaceae; genus Sodaliphilus. Next base: position 13,097 of record JAFTEU010000049.1, on the reverse strand, counting down.
AAGGATGCGCAGCCCACTGGATGCGATATATTCCAGCTCTTGGCATTCAAACAAAATGTCCTTGGCCTCACCCTCGGTGATGGGTTTTAATGTCTGTTCCGATTCAATGGCGGCTGCTGTGTCGAGCGAGCCAATCATGGTAACAATCGTCTGACCTTCGATTTCTTGAATTGTCGTTTTCATTTCTTCTTGATGTGTTGGTTTGTATTGTTATTGTTTGTTATAGTCTTTCTTAAGTGTAAGTATGTTCTTGTTGTTGACGTATTCATAGTTGATGCTGTCCATCAGTTGCTGCACGAGCATGATGCCCAGCCCACCGATGGGACGGTCCTCGGCACTGAGCGTGGTATCGACGTCACCGTGCTGCGTGGGGTCAAAGGCCTTGCCCTCATCGATGATGACAAACTTGAGGCTATGGGCGGTGGCAATAGCATCGATTGTCACTTTGCCTCTTGTGCCAATGGGATAGGCATAGTTCATGACGTTGACCACAGCTTCCTCGACGGCAAGCATCATTTGAGACGATAAGGATGACGTGAGGTTTAATTGGCCGGTGACCGATTTGACAAACTCATTGAGTTGTGGCACCTGTTTCACGTCATTGTCCAGTGTCAAGGTTTGATGTAACACCTGTTCTTCCTGCGGCTGACGATATTGCAGGGTGAGCATGGTCAAGTCATCGCTCTGCTGGGCACCACTTGAGAACTGGTGCACGGCTTGAAGCATGGTGTCGGTAAGGCTCCTTGGCGTTAGACCGCCTTGATGGTCACATGCAAGTGCCGTATCAATGATGCGTTGCAGCCCGAATAGTTTGTGTTGGGTGTCGTTAGCCTCGGTTAAACCGTCGGTATAAAGGAATAACGAGGTGCCGTCGGTCAATTGCTCTTGTTGTTGGGTGTACTTGATGTCATCAAACAGGCCGACAGGCAGGTTGGCATTGACATTCAATGGCTTAACCCCATTATTGATGATCAGGGGCGCATCGTGACCCGCATTACAGTAACGCAGGCGTCCCGTGGGAAGGTCGAGCACTCCAATAAATAATGTGACAAACATATTGGTCTCATTCCCCTCGCTGGCTATCTCATTGATAGATCGCATGATGTTGGCGGGATTGCTCTCGTATCGGGCAAAGCTGCGGAAGTTGGAGTGAACAACCGCCATGACCAGCGATGACGGTACACCCTTGCCACTCACGTCACCGATGCAGAAGTACAGCTTCTCGTCGCGGATGAAGTAGTCATACAGATCACCTCCCACCTCCAGTGCCGTTTCTTGGATGCCGACGACATCAATATCAGGGCGGTGGATTTCTTGATGGGGCAGCATCTCGGCTTGGATGTTTTGTGCGACCAGGAGCTCGCTCCTGGTACGCTCTTTGATCAGGTTGGACTCGTTGAGCCGTCGCAAATATTGAAGCACACGGTACTGAATGAACCCCAGTAGTGAGAAACCTGCCAGTAACAGCAACAGCAGGTTGCGGCGCATCTGATATAACTTACCAAAGACCTCATTGTCGTAGCACACCATGACGACTTGCCAGTGAGGCATGCCTCGCATGAAGGCGTAATAAGCATACCCTGTGGTGTTCTTTTCACTGTTAAATTTAATGATTTGGCTGTGGCCAGTACTGCTCTTTTCGCGCTTATAGGTGCTGTCGTTGATCATCTCAATCACCTTATTCACGTCTTGCTGGCTGGCATGGCTTGAATCGGGCTTGGAGATGAGGTGGCCATCCTCGGTTAGCAGCAGGAAGAAGGTGGATGGGTAATTGTGCATGGTGTTCAGGGTGTCGATGATACCCTGTGTGGACATGTCAATTCCAAAAGCGGCGACTGTTTTACCTGAATCATCAGTAAGGGGGACTGCGTAGGTCGTGACGTGCTCGCGACTGGCTTCGGTATCTACATAGGGGTCGCTCCAGTCTGAATAACCCTCGTAGAATGTTTCTTGATAGAATTCGCGTGTTGTGTAGTCGTGTGATGGCCCAGCCAACTGTTGAGTATAGGTGGAATCTCCCCGGCGATAGCAACTGGGTTCAAACAGCCGCCCCCGGTCAGGGTAGTAATCGGGCAAAAAGGCCACAAAACTGCTCATTACATCATGGTTGGAGGTGACCAGGCGACGGATGATTTTGTAAATGTTTTCGGGATTGTGGTGGATCTGTTCCCGAATGGGCCACTGGTAGTTGCGCACCAGCCTCTCATTGGATTTGAGCATACTCCTGACACGGACCGATTTAAGGGTCAGTTCGCTCTCAATGCGGTAGTCCAGTTCATCCTCCATGAGGTGGTGGGTGTATTTGTACTGTATCAGCGACATGGCCTCGATGAGTGCACCAGCAAGCAGAATGATAGCAAGAGCCGAAAAGAATTTCCATTTTTTCCGATTCCTTATCTTATCTAGCCAGCTCCAGTTTGTAGCCATTTGCGTTTGAATAATGGTTAAATATTACCGAAAGATAGTCTGAGATTGCATAGACCTGTGACAATGGCAAATCATTAGGACGTTACCAAGGTTTCGCTTCTCATATAGACCACAAAGGTACATTTTTTCATTAAATAATTACGTGTAAAAATGTGAAAATTATTCCTTGTGGAATCAACAGCTCAAGATACCGCTATAAAAAAAGTTTCAACTAACAGATCGTGGTTAATTGAAACTTATTGGTTTTCTATTGTCGATACCGAGGATCAGTCCTCGTCCTGGCCGTTCTGCTTGGCAATGCGCTTGCGTTCAAGCTCGTCGAGGACAATCTTGCGCATGCGGATGTGATTGGGCGTGATTTCGACATATTCGTCGGCCTTGATGTATTCCAGAGCCTCTTCGAGACTGAAAACAATGGGTGGCACAATTTTCACCTTGTCATCGGCACCGCTAGCGCGCATGTTGGTCAGCTTCTTGGACTTGGTGACGTTGATGACCAGGTCTTTCTCCTTGGTGTGCTCGCCCACGACCTGTCCGCCGTAGACTTCCTCCTGCGGGAAGATGAAGAAGCGTCCGCGGTCCTGCAGCTTGTCGATGGCATAGGCATAGGCGGTGCCACCTTCCATCGCCACGAGTGAACCATTGGTGCGGCGTGCGATTTCACCCTTCCAAGGCTCATAGGCCAGGAATCGGTGTGACATGATAGCTTCACCGGCACTGGCTGTGAGCACATTGGTGCGCAAACCAATGATACCACGTGAGGGTATCTTGAACTGCAGATGGATGCGGTCGTTCTGAGTGTCCATCATGATCATCTCGCCCTTGCGGCGGGTGACCATGTCAATCATCTTGCTTGAGTATTCCTCGGGGACGTTAATGCTTAGCTCCTCAATGGGCTCACATTTCACTCCGTCGATAGTCTTGATGATGACCTGAGGCTGGCCCACCTGGAGCTCATAACCCTCGCGGCGCATTTCCTCGATGAGCACCGACAGGTGCAACACACCGCGGCCGAAGACATTCCACGCGTCCTCATTCTCAGTACGCTCGACGCGCAGTGCCAGGTTCTTGTCCAGCTCGCGCTGCAGGCGATCCCAGATGTGTCGTGAGGTCACATACTTGCCATCCTTGCCGAAGAACGGCGAGTCGTTGATGCAGAATCGCATCGACATCGTCGGCTCGTCAATCGCGATGCGGGGCAAGGCCTCGGGATTGCTGGGAATGGTGACCGTGTCACCAATCTCAAACCCCTCCAGGCCGATGATGGCGCAGATGTCACCGCTGTCCACGCTCTCCACATGCTTCTGTCCCATGCCTTCAAAGGTGCGCAGCTCCTTGATCTTCTGCTTCACTACTTCTCCGCCCTTCTTGCACAGGGCGACTTCCATACCATCCTTCAAGGTGCCACGGTGCACGCGGCCCACGGCGATACGGCCCACATAGCTGCTGTAGTCCAGCGAGGTGATGAGCATCTGGGGGTCACCTTCGAGCATCTCGGGCTCGGGGATGTACTTGATAATGGCATCAAGCACGGCGGTGATGTTGTCTGTGGGTTGTTGCCAGTCGAGGCTCATCCAGCCTTCCTTGGCCGAACCAAAGATGGTGGGGAAGTCAAGCTGATCCTCACTAGCGTCAAGGTTGCACATCAGGTCAAAAACCATCTCCTGCACCTCATCGGGGCGACAGTTAGGCTTATCGACCTTGTTGATGACAACGATGGGCTTGAGGCCAAGTTGCAAAGCCTTCTGCAACACAAATCTGGTCTGTGGCATAGGACCCTCAAAGGCATCTACCAGGAGCAGGCAGCCGTCGGCCATGTTGAGCACACGCTCCACTTCGCCGCCGAAGTCGCTATGCCCCGGGGTGTCGATGATGTTGATCTTGTAATCGTTGTAGGATATAGATACGTTCTTGGACAGAATGGTGATTCCGCGCTCTCGTTCCAGATCATTGCTATCCAGAATCTGGGTGCCCATGTTTTGGTTATCGCGGAACAGGTTTCCTGCCGCTAACATCTTGTCTACCAAAGTTGTCTTGCCATGATCGACGTGTGCGATGATGGCCACGTTGCGGATGTTTTGCATATTGCCTTATTGAATTTGGCTGCAAAGGTACGAAAAAGTTTTCAGTTGTCAGTTTTCAGTTGTCAGTTTTTTAGGTGTAAGCAGAATGTTGTACCTTTGCAGAGGTGAAAACAATTAATTAATCCATAATATCAAGACAGAAAACAATGAAGAGAATTGCATTAGTGACAGGAGCGACAAGCGGCATCGGTGAGGCCTGTGCGCGCAAATTGGCTGTAAATGGCTATAACATGATTATCACGGGCCGCAGGGCTGAACGCCTGGATGCACTTGCACGTGAGCTGTCAGCACTTGGGGTAGGAGTAATGACCCTTGAATTTGATGTGCGGGACCGTGAGGCTGCAACAGCAGCTATCCAGAGTCTGCCCGCCGAGTGGCAGGAAATTGACGTACTGGTGAATAACGCAGGCGGTGCTTTGGGACTTGAGCCCGAGTATGAGGGCAACTATGAGGATTGGGACGCGATGATCGACACCAACATTAAGGGCTTGTTGACGATGACCCGTCTCATCGTGCCTGGCATGGTCGAGCGTGACCGTGGCCATGTGGTGAACATCGGTAGTGTGGCTGGTGATGCGGCCTATGCCAATGGAAATGTGTATTGCGCCACCAAGTCGGCTGTCAAGGCCTTGAGCGATGGCCTGCGCATCGACGTAGCTCATACTAGCGTTCGTGTGACCAATATCAAGCCCGGCCTGGTAGAGACCAACTTCTCGGTCATCCGTTTCCATGGCGACAAGGAGAGGGCCGACAACGTCTATAAGGGCATCAAGCCTCTTACAGGTGAGGACATCGCCGAGACCGTTTATTTTGCTGTGAGCGCACCCGCCCATGTTCAGGTGGCCGAGATTCTTGTTCTGGCCACTCATCAGGCCAACGGCACCACCATCGTTAGAAGTTAAAATAGCGTGACATATTCAAAGAATAAGAGTTGTCAGGGATTCTTTTCTCGACAACTCTTATCTGTTTCTAATGTGTCCAATCTGGATTTCCTTATTTTTTCATCGCCTTGATGATCTTGCCGATGTAGAAGGCGTGGAAACCTGCGTTGAAGCCGTCATAGAAGTTGCGCGGCACGTCGTCGCGGAAGAGCTTGGGGTCAAACTCCTGTGAATACATCGTCTTGCACTCGATGACGCACTCGGCTTCCTCATAGTAGGGGGTGCCGTTCTCGGTGTAGGCCACGTGCAGCCCCAGGGCGGCGGCCTTGTCGCCGTCACGTCCGCTCTTGGTACCCATGTAGCGCAACACGTTGCGGTCCTTGAAGGTCATGATAGTGAAGTATTCACAATTCTCCATGAACTGGCGGGTGAAGCGCTTCTCGGCGACATAGACGGTAACCGTGTTAGTGCCGTGTCCCCACAGGTTGCCCAGAGCGCCCCAGCCGATGGTCATCGCATTGCTCTTTTCCTGATTCCCTGCACACACGAGCATTCCGCCGGGCTGTGAGAAGTAATTGAACGGGTTGAGCAAGAAGTCCTCGGTTACGGTGAACTCGTGGAATGTGCGCTCGGTCTCTACAGCTTCGGGCTTTTTCCCGCCGAAGGTGTTGTAGCTGATGTTGCTCTCATCCCACTTGTCCTTGGGGGCTTGATATCGCTCGGGGTAGCCGATGACAATGGTGCAGAAGGGGATGATGTGCTCTGGCAGATTGAGCACCGCAGCCACTTTCTCGACACGATCGGTGACGGGATAGGTGCATGTCCACACGGCACCCAGGCCCATGCCTTGGGCCGCAATCAAGATGTTCTCGGTAGCGGCCGATGCGTCTTGAACCCAGTAGTCAGGCACACGGGTCAGTGCCTTGGTCTTGTCGCCGCACACCACGATAGCCAGTGGAGCACGGGCTGCCATGCCCGCATTGGGGTTAGCCGTGGCCAAGCCTTCAAGCACCTGCTTGTCGGTCACGACGATGAAGTGCCACGGACGTTTGTCTACTGCCGACGGGGCCGCCATGCCTGCCCGAAGCATTTTCTCGATTTTGTCTTGCTCCACTGGGCGGTCCTGATAGGAGCGGATGCTGGTGCGGGCCAGAATATTGTCAAGAACGATATCTTCCATACCGATTGATAGCTGTCTATTGTTGTTTTGGGCGGTTGCGGATAGGGCTATTACCACAAGCAATGCCACCGCGATTAAGTGTTGAATTCTCATTTAAATAACTTTTATCTATTATCTCTTAATCTCTTGTTTCTTAATCTATTATCTTTCATTGATATTCGGATCTTCCAGGCCGTAGTGGCGGCGGCGATCCATCCACAACAGGGCCGTTGCCGTGACGATGGCGCAGACACCGATAATACCGAAGATGACCAGTGAGTGAGTGTAGTCAACCTGCTCGCCGATGGTGTTGCGGTCCAGTACCTTGCCGATGAGCACGGGGATGAGCATCAGACCGATGTTCTGGATGTAATAGATAATAGAATAGGAGGTGCCCAACTGCTTCATCGGGACAATCTTGGGCACCGCAGGCCACAGGGCTGCGGGCAGCAGCGAGAAAGCGATGCCCAGCACACACATCAGTGTCACGGCAATCCAGCTCGAGTTGAGTGGCATGGCGAACACGAACAGGGTAATGGTCAACAGCACACTGCCGATGACCATCATCGTGGCACCGCGCCCCTTGTTGTCGAACCATGCGCCAAATAATGGCGTGAGAACGATGCTCGTGTAGGGGAGGATCGAGGGGATGGCACCTGCCAATTCGGCCTCGACGCCATACTTCGAAATCATCAGCTTGGTTGCGAAGTCGAGGAAGGGGTAGAGTGCCGAGTAATAGAACAGGCAGAGCAGTGTGATCAGCCAGAATCCTGGATTCTTGATGGTGATCTTCATGTCGGCAAAGTGGAACTTCTCATCTTCGGCTTGTGACGTGTCTTGCTTGCCTTGTTCCTTGTCGAGGCGGCGGTCCATTGTGCAGTAATAGAGATAGACGATGAGGCCCATGCCCACACTGAACACGCCGATGAGCAGCGGCTTGGGAAGGCTCCAGTTCAATGCGATGGGCAGGCTGAAGTTGAGCGCCAACGCGGTGCCCAGGCGTGCCATGGCCACCTGAAGCCCCATCGCAAGGGCCATCTCCTTACCCGAGAACCAGCGCACCACCACCTTAGACACGGTGATGCCGCACATCTCATAGCCGATGCCGAAGAAGGCAAAGCCCAGTGCCGCCAGTGCGACTTGGCGTTTAATCGTGCCCAGCAGGGGCACATTCCACATTGGGTCGGGAGAGGTATAGGTGATGGTGCCATAGACGGCTGCCGCACCGGTCAGCATCAACACACATGAGAGGATGCCCGTGAAGCGTACACCCATCTTGTCGAGGATAATGCCACCCACAAAGAGCATCAACAGGAAAACGTTGAAGAATCCGCGTGACCCTGCAAAAATGCCGAACTCACCACTGGTCCAGCCCATGCCTCCGTTGCCCACTGTCTGCTCGAGCATATACTGCAACGGGGACATCTCCTTGGCGACAACATAGCCTGCCATCATCGTGAACGACACTATTGCCAGCACGGTCCATCGTGCCCAAGCCTTATTAGCAATCGTTTCTCTTACCTGTTCTCTCATGTTTCTCAGTTTCATATTATAGGGACTTTAAAGTCCTTAAAGTCTTTAAGGCCCTTAAAGTCCCCATTGATTAGTTTAATCGATTGATAATTAAGCCTCAGGCTTGATGTTGGGCTCCTCAAGACCGAGGTGCTTCTGACGATCAACAACCTTGAGGTAGAGACCGATGAGCAGAGCGAGAATACCCAGGCATGCAAGCATCACGAGCGGCCATGTGTAGTTATACTGAGTGGGATCGGTTACACCGGGGTTGGTCTTATCAAGAACCTTGCCGATAGCCAGCGGGAAGAGCCAAAGACCAATATTCTGAATCCAGAAAATCAGAGCATAGGCACTACCGATGATCTTGGAATCCACCAGCTTGGGAACGCTGGGCCATAGTGCGGCGGGTACCAGCGAGAACGAGGCACCCAGCACGAGGATGGTCACATAGGCAATGACGATGCCGCCGATGGTGCTGCTCTTGAACATGGGCAGGATGAAGGCGAAGGTCAAGTGGCAGAAAATCAGCAGCAACGAACCCAGCACGAGCATCGAGGCGGCTTTACCCTTGGGGTCAACATAGTTGCCCAAGATGGGAGTGATGCCCACTGCCAGCAGGGGGAATACGGCGAACACGCTCTCGGCCGACTGACGCATGTAGCCCATGTAGCAGTAGCAGATCAACGCGAGAATCGAGATACACAGCAGACCGTACTTGGCACTCTTGCTCTTCTTCATGAAGTTGCTCATGAAGGCAGTGGCGGCAACGACAATCATGATGATGTATTGCCAGATGGCAACCGAGTCACCAGCCCAGAACGAACCCTCGGCAGGCTCAATGAGCGTGAGGTTGCACTGCAGCATGTTCACGGCATACTTCTGGAAGGGGAAGATGGCGCTGTAGTAGAGTACGCACAGCAGGGATACCAGCCAGAAGCCCTTGTTGGTCAGGATCTTGCCGATGTCGCTTACCTTGAAGGGGTCGTCCTTCTCCTCGGCTTCACCCGTCTGCTTGTCGAGCTTGCTGTCCATGAAGAAGTAAACAATGAACATGATCAGAGCGATGCACATCAGTACTACACCGAAGGCAACGGCGCGGCTAACACTGATGTCGCCGCCCAACTTAGCGAAGTAGGGCGAGAAGATCATACAGGTGGCAACGCCCAGGCGGGCGAGTGCCATCTCGCTACCCATGGCCAATGCCATCTCGCGGCCCTTGAACCACTTCACGATACCACGGCTGACGGTGATACCTGCCATCTCGACACCGCAACCGAAGAGCATAAAGCCGCAGGCGGCCAGCTTGGCGCTGGCAGGCATGCCCTCATAGAAAGGTGACACACCCAGCTCTTCAAATACGGGGATATAATTCAGGTGGTTGTTGAACCAGGTCTCAAGACCAGTGCCAACAAAGCCGTCGGTTACAGCATACCACTTGATGATTGCACCGATCAACATCACTGCTCCTGAAAGGACGGCAGTGAAACGTACTCCCATCTTATCGAGGATGATACCGGCAAAAATCAGGAAGAACACAAACACGTTGAGGAACACCTCGGCGCTCTCCTCAGTACCGAATGCTGTTGAGCTCCATCCGCGTGTCGATTCCATCAAGTCCTTGATCGGCGACAGGATGTCCATGAAAATGTAGCTGCAGAACATGCCCAGTGCGAGCAGCAGAAGCGCTGTCCAGCGCATTGCAGCCGAATCTCTTAAAGTCTGAATCTTTTCTGACATAAATCGTTGTTTTTAAAATGTTTTTTTATTTGGTTTATTGATTAATGGTCTTTTTTTAGGTTTTAGTCGCTAGTCGCTAGTTCAACTCCTAACTTCTAACTCCTAACTTCTAACTAATTAAGCGATGCCCAGTGACTGGCAGATGCGGTCGATCTTCTGGTCGGCCCAGTCGTTCTTGGCATCATAGTTTTCCTTCTTGTCGAGGGTGTCATGCACCTCGATGTAGAACTTGATCTTGGGCTCGGTGCCCGAGGGGCGAATCGATACCTTGGTGCCGTCCTCGGTATAGTACTGGAGCACGTTGCTGGTGACGGGCATGTCGAGCTTGGTGACCTCACCGGTGCGCATGTCGCGCTGCTCGAGCTTCAGGAAGTCCTTGATGAGTACCACGGGCGAGCCATCGATGGCCTGCTGCGGATTCTCGCGGAAGTTGACCATCATCTGGGCAATCTCGTCGGCACCAGTCTTGCCGGGACGCACGACACTGATGCCGCGCTCCTTGCTGTAGCCATAGTTGAGATAGACGTTGATGAACAGGTCGTTCAGGGTCATTCCCTTATCCTTGGCCCAAGCAGCGATCTCGCACATCAAGGGGATGGATGATACTGAATCCTTGTCGCGAGCGAAGGTCTCGGGCAGAAAACCGTAACTCTCCTCGCCACCGCCCAGGTAGCGCCCCTTGCCTTCGGCCTCCATCTCACGCATCACCGTGGCAATCCACTTGAAGCCCGTGTAGCAGTCAAACATCTTGATGTTCTGCTTCTTGGCGATGCGGGCGATGGTCTCGCTGGTCACGATGGTCTTGACGATGTACTCGTCGCCCTTGATACGACCCAATTCGCGGTTGCGCTCCATCAGGTAGTAGAGGAAAATGATCTGGATCTGGTTTCCGTTGACGAGCTCATATTTGCCCTTGGTGTTCTTGATGACCAGGCCGATGCGGTCGGCATCAGGGTCACTGGCGAGAACGACATCGGCATCTACCTCCTCGGCTTTCTTGATGGCCATTGCCATGGCGCTGGGCATCTCGGGGTTGGGTGAATCGACGGTGGGGAACTCGCCGCTCATCACGTCCTGCTCGGGCACGTGGATGATGTTGTCAAATCCCCAGCGCTCGATGGAGCGGGGCACCATGTAGCGGCCAACACCATGGATGGGCGTGTAGACGATCTTCAAGTCATGGTACTTCTTGTTGACCTCGGGACTGAGCGAGAGGGTGTGGATGTCCTCGATGTAGGGAGCATCCACGTCCTCGCCGATGATCTGGATCAAGTCGGGATTGCCTTCGAACTGGATGTCTTTCACATCCTCGATGGCATTGACGTGGTTGATGATGTTCACGTCATGGGGAGATACGACCTGTGCACCGTCCTCCCAATAGGCCTTGTATCCGTTGTAGATCTTGGGATTGTGCGATGCCGTGATGTTCACACCGCTCTGGCAACCCAGGCGACGGATGGCATAGCTCACCTCGGGAGTGGGGCGCGGACCCTCAAACAGGTAGACCTTGATGCCATTAGCGCTGAAAATGTTGGCGACCGTCTCGGCGAACAGGCGGCTGTTGTTGCGCACGTCGTGTCCAACGACAACCGAGATCTGAGGCAGGTCTTTGAAATTTTCTTTCAAGTAGTTGGCCAGGCCTTGTGTCGCACTACCAACAGTGTAGATATTCATGCGGTTGCAACCGGCACCCATGATGCCACGCAAACCTCCGGTACCAAACTCCAGAATCTTGTAGAATGACTCTACAAGCTCGGTCTTGTCTTCGTTGTCGAGCATCGCTTGGACCTCAGCGCGTGTCTGCTCATCATAACTGTCACTGAGCCACGTCTGGGCCTTTGCGGTCACTTCCTGTAATAATTTCTCGTCATACATAACTTGGTTCGGTTTTTATTGTTGGTTGATGTTTTTTGTTTTCTCTTCAAACTGCCAAAGTTACATCAAATTCCGTAATCACCCAAATTTTGAGATGATTTTCCCGGATAATATCACTATTAAATCTTGATGACATCTTTCTGGGCGGTGACATGTGGCATATATTTCTTCATGAACATGATTAGGGGAATGCTGATGAGCATTGCCACGGCAAAGGTAATGAACACGCTGGCACTACCCGTGAGGAGATCGCGTGTCAATGCATTGAGTAATAATATGATGGAACAGTGAGTGCACAGTACGATGATGGAATAACGACCCCAGTAGGAGACGAGAGGAAGGTACTTCAGGGCCTTAGCTATCGAGAGTATCATGATAGTTCCTGCGCAACCGCACAGGTGGGTTGTCCAGATGTTGGCACGTGTGAAATCGTTCGATACCCATGCAACAGGGCGGGCGATAAGATAAACCAGCAATGCGCATCCTGCCGCAACCGCTAGATCCTTGACCGGATGACTTGGGCTGGAAATAAACCTGGAATGACGGAAGAGCCACCAGCCGAAGGCAAAAAATGGCAGCGAGGAAAGTCCAGTGTCCAGATATAGCGGCAGCTCGATGCGGTGGACTCCCAACCATAAACCTAGCAGGCCTAAAACCGCCGAAGATGCGATGACGATGGCTGTGCCGAATTTCGTTGAGATGGCCTTTGCGCACCACTGTATGAGATAGAACATCACATTGACTTCGAACAGGCACAGCAGGAACCAGATGGGCTCGTTGAGAGCGATGTCACGATAATAAAAGAAATCATGGAAGTAGTTGCCGAGGCTCGTCCCCCTGATCAGGCATGGCACCAGGCTGGTGAATAGCATGAAAAAGACAAAGGGAATCAATAACTTGTTCAGTTTTCTTTTCACAAAGCCCATTATGCCTTCATACTGCTTGAAAAACAACCCCGATAGAACAAAATACAACGGCATCCTGAAGGAACCTGCTATCACATCTGCCGTGTAGTCAAATCCCATGGGTTTGGGTGTGTGGTTATAGACTACAAGGGCGATGCAGATACCCTTGGCCAAGTCTATCCAATCTATGCGTTGTTTATTGCTCATCATCATTCTTGATCAGACGTGAAATTCATTGATAAAACGCAAAGTTAAGTCTTTTTATTGAAACATGATGATGATTCTTTCCTCAAAAATAAATGGCCATAAAAGAAAAGCGCCTCGTCTCACGACGAAGCTGCCTTGCTAGGAAAAAAGTATCATATTGCTGCAAAATTAATTCTAGTTACTGGACTGTGCAAATTTTTTAGACATTATTTTAAGTTTTTTATTAAAAATGGTACGGAATTGGACTTTTTGGGAAAACTTTTTGTTGAAGTGGAATCTAAAAGTTTTCTTTTTCTTGCAACAATAC
>JAFTEU010000048.1 GCA_017453505.1 Muribaculaceae bacterium | reverse complement strand
CTATCCAACTCCAGACTGCTCACGAGCTTGAGCACCTGGGGAATGGGCATACCGTAGCGCAGCACGCCCGAGATGAGCTTAGCGTAGTTCCAGAATTCGGGGTTGAACTTCTCGCTCAGTCCCTCGATGGTGGTCTTGAAACCGCGCTTGTTGATGAACTGGAAGTCGTAACGCTTCACGCCATCCTCACCGACGGCCTTGATGATCTTACCCTTGGTGACCGACTTGGGGCAGAAGATGCCCTCATCGTCGTCGGCAATACCCGTGAAGATCTCGTAGGGGCGACCCTCAATCAAGCCGATGAAGGCAATCCACTTCTCCTTCTTGTTCTGGAAACGCACGACATCGGCCTCCAGCTCAACAGGACGCTTGAGGATGTGTTCCTCCTCGGCGATATAGCGTGCAGTTTGTTGCTCGCTGGCAGTGTTCTCCTTTTCTTTTTCCTTTTTCTTGTCGTTATCGCTCAGGGCCACGAGCACGCCCGTGCGGGAACCATCACGATAGACGGTGCAGCCCTTGCAGCCGCTGCGCCATGCCTCGACATAGAGCTTACCGACCATCTCCTCGCTGATGTCGTTGGGCAGGTTGATGGTAACACTGATGCTGTGATCCACCCACTTCTGCACCTCACCCTGCATGCGGACCTTATTGACCCAGTCCACGTCGTTGGCGGTAGCCTTGTAATAGGGTGATTTCTCAACGATGGCGTTGAGTTCCTCCTGGGTGTAGTCGCGGCGCACGGGGATGTTGTTGATGTTCATCCAGGTCACCAGCTTGTGGTGATAGACGATGAATTCCTCAAAGGAATCGCCGTTCTCATCGACCAGGTCAACATGGACATCCTTGTCGCTGGGATTGACCTTGCGGCGGCGCTTGTACACAGGCATGAAGACGGGTTCAATACCCGAGGTGGTCTGCGTCAACAGGCTTGTGGTGCCAGTGGGAGCGATGGTCAAGCAAGCGATGTTGCGGCGACCATACTTCACCATCTCTTCATACAGTTCGGGACTCGCCTCGCGGATGCGGTTGATGAAGGGATTATTTTCCTCGCGTTTGGCATCATAGATTTCAAATGCTCCACGCTCCTTGGCCATCTGTACCGAGGAGCCATAGGCGGCCAGGGCAAGCGCCTTGTGGACGCTCACCGAGAACTCGGTGGCCTCGGGCGTGCCATAGCGCAGCCCCATAGCGGCAATCATGTCGCCCTCGCCAGTTGTTCCCACACCGGTGCGACGGCCCTTGAGGGTCTTGTTGCGGATTTTATTCCACAAGTTGAGCTCGGTGGTCTTTACCTCCTCGGTTTCAGGATCGGACTTGATCTTATCGAGAATCTTCTCGATCTTCTCCATCTCCAGATCGATGATGTCATCCATCATGCGCTGAGCGCAGGCCACATGATCGGCAAAGAGGTCAAAATCAAACGATGCCACAGGGGTGAAGGGGTTCTTCACATAGCTATAGAGGTTGATGGCGATCAAGCGGCAGCTGTCATAGGGGCACAGGGGGATCTCACCACAAGGATTGGTCGAGATGGTCTTGAATCCCAGGTCAGCATAGCAGTCAGGCACTGCCTCACGGGTGATTGTATCCCAGAAGAGGATGCCTGGCTCGGCGCTGCGCCAAGCGTTGTGAACGATCTTGTTCCACAGGCGGGCAGCGTCAACATCTTTTTCATAGAGCGGTTTATCGCTGTCGATGGGATACTTCTGGTGATAGGTCTTGCCCTCGACGGCGGCCTGCATGAAGGCATCGTCGATGCGCACCGACACATTGGCACCGGTCACCTTGCCCTCTTCCATCTTGGCATCAATGAAGGACTCGGCATCGGGATGCTTGATGCTCACAGTCAGCATCAGGGCACCGCGGCGGCCATCCTGGGCCACCTCGCGGGTGCTGTTGCTGTAGCGCACCATGAAGGGTACCAGTCCCGTTGATGTTAATGCGCTGTTCTTAACGGGTGAGCCCTTGGGACGGATGTGGGAAAGGTCGTGACCCACGCCACCACGTCGCTTCATGAGCTGTACCTGCTCCTCGTCAATCTTGAGGATGCCACCATAGCTGTCGGGCTCGCCATCGAGTCCAACGACAAAGCAGTTGCTCAATGAGCCCACCTGGAAGTTATTGCCAATGCCAGCCATGGGGCTTCCCTGCGGCACAATGTAGCGGAAGTGACTCATCAAGTCAAACAAGCGGTCCTCGCTCAGGGGATTAGGATATTTGTTCTCGATGCGTGCAATCTCGCGTGCAATGCGGTGATGCATGTCATCGGGGGTCAACTCAAAGAGATGACCAAAGGAATCTTTTAAGGCATACTTCGTCGCCCATACCCTGGCAGCCAATTCATCGCCGTCAAAGTACTTCAACGAGGCTTCATATGCCTGCTGATAAGTGAAGGTTTTTTGTTCCATTGCTATCGTATTGATTATCTGTTAGTTTCTAAGGGAATGTGTGCCGAAGTTGATATTTGCGGCAAAATCCTCGCAAAGATAGCATGAATATTTTGAACAACAAAATATATTACCAGATTTCTAAAGTTTTTCGAAAAATTTTTCAAGTATCAGATTTTCAGCAATTTAAATAATCTCACATCCAAAAAAGTTTCCCAAAATGCAAACACACTCAATACCAAAGTATCTCAAAACAAACAACTTGAAGCAAAAAAGCGGGCAACCCCGCGAAGGGACTGCCCACCAAAAATCTTACTGGAAATGACAATTAGTTCAGGGTTCCGTCCTGAGCAGCCTTGATCATGTCCTCGTTAGCGGTGATGTAAATCTCGACACGACGGTTCTGAGCACGGCCGGCCTCGGTGTCATTGCTGGCAACGGGATAGTCATAGGCCAGACCCTTGCTGGTGAGACGAGCACCGGGAACGCCAGCGTTGGTCAGGTAGTTCCTCACCTCAGTAGCACGAGCATTGGAAACCTTCTCGTTGGCAGCGCGGGTACCGATGTTATCGGTGTGACCGTAGATCTGAACGTCGGTCTGAGGATTGTTGATCAACGAAGCAGCAAACTTGTCAAGCGAAGCCTTGGCGTCATCACCCAGCTTAGAGCTGTTGAAGCCGAAGAGGATACCGCTGTCGAAGGTCACCTTGATGGCCTCGAAGCCGTTAACGTCGGTGCAGGTGTCAACCTGAGCGCCCGAGATCTGAGCCAGCTCACGAGCCTGCTTGTCCATCTTCTTGCCGATAAGCGTGCCGGCAACACCGCCAGCGACAGCACCGATAGCGCCACCGATGGCAGCACCCTTGCCCTTGCCGATGAGGGCACCAATACCAGCACCGATAGCGGCGCCACCGCCACCACCGATGAGACCGCCCTTAGCGGCATTGTTCAATGAACCACAGCCCGAGATACCGAGCATCAACATAGCACTCAATAATACACATAAAGTCTTTTTCATTTCTCTGTGATATTTAATGAATAATGTGAATTAATTGTCATTATGAATTGCAAATGTAGCAATAAATTCTAAATAAACACATCTTTAGACCAAAAAATCACACGACGGTTTATTCACAGCCATAGTAACCGCCTGCCTAACTCGAGTTTTAATTCACAAAAATCTCCCGAAAGAGCATGCAGGAAAAAGCATTAACAAATATTGGTTTATATGTTAAATAAAAGTTAAAAATGGGGGGGGTAAAAGTTTGATGCATTTTTGTGTAATTTTGTAAATTAAATAATGATTTTGACTTAAATTTGAGGTATATTATTCACTTTATAAACATTTCAAACCAGATTTTATGATGAAAAAATTCTTTACTTTAGTCGCTGTGGCAGCAATGGCATTTGCTGCCCAGGCCGAGACGTTCACCGTAAACGGTGTGTCGTTCAATATGGTCAAGGTTGAGGGCGGCACCTTCACAATGGGGGCTACCGACGATAGTCCCGATACTGATACTCAAGGTAAGCCTGCACACCAAGTTACACTTACCAAAAATTATTACATCGGTGAAACCGAGGTAACACAGAAGTTGTGGTTAGCTGTAATGGGTAATAACCCAAGTGCTTACGGAACTCTGGATTGCCCCGTAGAATGTGTGTCGTGGGAAGACTGCCAAGAGTTTATCACCAGGCTGAATGAGATGACAGACGAACAATTCCGCATGCCCACCGATGCCGAATGGGAGTTCGCCGCTCGTGGCGGCAACCAAAGCCATGACTACTACTATTCTGGTAGCAATGACATCGATGATGTGGCTTGGTATTATGATAACTCTAACCACACGACCCATGCAGTAGGCACAAAATCCCCCAACGAGCTTGGATTGTATGATATGAGTGGGAATGTTATGGAATGGGTCTCTGATTGGGCTAGTGAATATAGTGCTGAACCTCAGATTGACCCCATTGGCCCTGAAACAGGAAACCGCCATATCGCTCGTGGAGGAGGTTTTTACTACTATGATACACAATGTTACATAACAAAAAGGTTCTTCTATGAACAATCATTTAGTTCTACAAACTTCGGTCTTCGTCTTGCGATGACCGTGACGGAGGAGCCCAGTGAGAAGACGGGTGCTCCCGCTATCACAGCAACTCCTGGTAACCAGAGCTACACTGTAACCGTTACCAACAATGTTGACGAGCCCAACGCTGTTATCTACGTGAGCGTTGACGGTGGTGACTATGTGGTTTACACTGGTCCTATCACCTTCACCGAGTTTGGTCCCCACGCTGTAGCAGCTTACGCTGTTGCTCCTGGTAAGAACCAGAGCAACCCCGTTAGTGTTACCTTCACCGTTGACGAGAACACCAAGCCCGATCCCAGTGCAGTTAATGAGCTCAGTGGTGAGAAGGCTGTTGCCGCTGTACGCTACTTCAACATGACTGGTCAGGAGATGCAGGAGGCCCAGGGCCTGACCATCGTCGTGACCACCTACAGCGACGGTACCACCAGCGCCGTGAAGGTAGTGAAGTAAATCACTTGAAATTATATCCTATCAACAAAACTGGCGTCCCTTGTTATCGGGACGCCAGTTTTGCTAATGGTGTCTTGTAGCGAGGAGTTATCGCTTGTTGGTAATGGGGCGCAGGTTGCGCTCCTTGAGGTCACCAGAGCGATAAGCGTCAAGCAATTCCTTGAGGTCGTCGATCTGGGACTGGAGCTCGGTGCCGATGTCGGTGTCGTTGACCAGGATGCGTTGGTGGGTGTGCTCGACGATGCTGATGGTCGATTTGATGTCCTGTCCGAGACGCACGGCCTCGTCGATCGATGAGAACGGCTCGTGCTGCACCAGTTCAAAGCCCTGGGAGTGATATACCAGCGTGTAGCCGGCGATACCGGTCTCGGGCTGGTAAGCCTTGGAGAAGCCGCCGTCGATTACCATGAGTTTGCCTCCGGCCTTGATGGGGTTCTCGCCCTTGATGGTCTTGACGGGGACGTGACCGTTAATGATGTGGCGGTGCTCGCCCTCAACACCGAACTCGTCAAGGATGGCATCTACCACCTGGGGATTGTCACGCATGGTGTAATAGTATCCCTTGACCTCCTTGTGGGTCTCCTTATCGGCCACAAAGTAGCGCTCAAAGGTCGCCATCTTGCTCTTGTCAAACGCGGGAGAATCGGGGCCGCACCACAAGTACCACAGGTAATCGAGGGCAAAGGCGCGCTCGTCAGGATCCTCGCAGCCAAAGTAGGCCTCGCGGATGAGAGTTCCGGCACGCTTCAGCAGGGCCTTTCCATGGAATTTCTCGCCGCGGATGCTGACATCCTTGAGCGAGCCGTCCTCGTTCAAGGGAATGGAGGCGTGGTAGAGCAGGTTGCCATTGGTAATGGTGTAGAGACAACCGTTGCGGAACATGCACTTCATGTGCTTGCGCAGCTTCTCGCTCTCGGTGAACGACTGGTGAAGTTTCTGGACGATAGACTCCTCCTCGGCGGTCAGCTTGTAGGGGTGCTTGGGATCCACCGTCGGGAAATTGGTGTCAAGCAGCTCATATTCTTTCCCCTTGATCTTGATGATGCCCCTGCCCAAGTCCATCTTGTCCATCAACAGGCGGTCTTTCATGTCAAAGTCGGGGCGGCGTTTGATGGCCTCGGCCTCGAGTTTGAACTGGATGATACTGATTGCCTTGTGCATCTGGGCAACGAGCTGTGCGGTGCGGGCGCGCTTGGGATCCTTGGCGCTGCCATCCTTGGGCAGGAAACGCTCGCAGGGATCACCGGCATAGGTGTCCATGGCAAACGTGGCCAGAGGCAGCAGATTGATGCCATATCCATCCTCCAGCACGCCGTGGTTGCCGTAGCGCAGGGCGATGCGCAACACATTGGCAATGCTGCAGTCGTTGCCAGCGGCGGCACCCATCCACAGGATATCGTGGTTGCCCCACTGGATGTCAAAGTTGTGGAAACCACACAGGATATCCATGATCTTGTCGGGACTGGGGCCACGGTCATAGACATCGCCCAGGATGTGCAGCATGTCAATCGTCAGCTGCTGGATGAGGTTGCACATGGCGATGATAAATTCATCGACACGGTTGGTCGAGATGATGGTCTTGATGATCACATCGACATAGGCCTGCTTATTGGGGTCGCTGCTGTGCTCGTGCAACAGTTCCTGGATGATGTAGGAGAAATCTTCGGGCAGTGCCTTGTGAACCTTGGAACGGCTATACTTGGACGACACATGACGACAAACCCTGACCAGACGGTTGATGGTGATGAAGTACCAATCCTCCAAGTCCTCCTTGTCGGTGATTTCTTCCTTCACAAGCTCCAACTTCTCGGCGGGATAGTAGATGAGGGTACACAGTTCCTTCTGCTCTCGAGCGCTCAGTGAGTCATTGAAGATCGTGTTGACTTTACGCTTGATTCTACCACTGGCATTGCGCAGCACGTGCTGGAATGCCAGATACTCGCCGTGCAGGTCGGCCAGGAAATGCTCAGTACCCTTCGGCAAGTTCAGGATGGCCTCGAGGTTGATGATCTCGGTGCTGGCAGTTGCCACATTCGGGAAACTGCGTGAAAGCAGTTTCAGGAAATAGAGGTCGCGTTTTCTTTTTTTAGGTTTCATAGTGAGCTATAGCTTGATTTAAGTTTAAGGTACGTCTATTTAATAATGTAACGATGATTGTTAACAAATATTATTTGAGCAGTGAAATTCTCACTTTTTTGCCTTTGATTTTGGCTGATTGCAGTGATTTGAGCACGTCGGTGGCATGCTGGCGGGGTATCGCGGCCAGAGCATAATGGTCACGCACATCAATCCGCCCGATTGCCGCGGCTTCGATGCCGCCATTAGCGGCAATAAAGCCCATGATGTCCCCCTTGGAGAGTTTCTCTTTCTTGCCAGCCTGGAAATACAACGTCACCATGCGGGCGCGAGGCATCCTGGCTGCCGGGTGGAGCGTGAAGGACGCATCAATGCTCACCCACACGGGTAAATGTTCACCAGGGGCAGTAATGACATAGGCGTTGCCGGTGGCATCAACGCGGGCGGTACGGCCATTGCGGTGGATGTAGGCCTGTTCACTCACTGGCATGTGATAATGCACAATATGCTCCACTGTGTCAATATCCAGGCCACGAGCGGCGAGATCAGTGGCCACAAGCACATTGATGCTACCATTATTTAGCATGGCTACAGCCTGCTCGCGTTCTTGCTGCTCCAACGCTCCGTGATAGATGCCTGCATCTATGTGCTGCTTGGTCAAGTACTGGAAGATGCGGTCCACACTCTCGCGGTAGCCCACAAACACGATGGTCTTGCCGCCGTTCAACGACAGCAATAATTGACGCAAGGTATCAATCTTGTCCTTGCTGTCAGCCATGACCTGGAGCACAGTGATGCGGTCGGCAGGCAGGGCATCGGCATCCAGGACATTAAGCGTAAAGGGGTTGTGCAGTCTCACATAGTCAGGAACTGGCTCGAGTACAGTAGCCGAGGCCAGGATGCGGCGGTTGATGCGCGGCATGCGCTTCATCAACTGGCGCATCTCGTCCTCAAAGCCTAATTCCAAAGACTTGTCCATCTCATCGAGCACAAGCAGACGCGCACCGCTCAAGTCGATGTGGCCACGGCGTTGATGATCCAGCAATCGGCCCGGGGTAGCGACGATGACATCGGGCACGACAGCAAGCGATGATTTCTCGTCACTGACGGCATGACCGCCATAGCAAGGGGTCACCTTGTAGCCGGTAGCCAGCAAGCGCAGGATCTCGGCAGTCTGCATCACCAGTTCCCGGGACGGAGCAAGCACTACGGCCTGTAACTGTTGCATGGGCGGTTTCAAGGCTTGCAGCACACAGATGGCAAAGGCAAGTGTTTTACCTGTTCCCGTGGGCGAGTACAGGATAAGGTCTCCCCCACCCGATTTCCATGCGTCTAATGCACGGCGCTGCATGTCGTTGAGAGACTCAATGCCCAGGCGGTCCTTTATTATTTGTAATAATTCATGATTTTTCATCAGGTTCTCATGCTTGTTGCCGCAAAAATACAAAAAAAATGGAAACTAGATAGAAACGGTGAAAAGAAAGAGACGAAACGAAAAAATCTGTAAAAATATTTCAAGATTATTTTTAATTTTATTACTTTTGCAAAACTAAGATATTATGACTTAAGAGTACCTCTTTTATTATATCCCCAAAAGCAGGTGAAGCCCCTCTCTTTAAGTTCACTCAAAATAAACGCTGAATTTCGGGGGCTAGGATGCAACCTAATAATTCATCTTATGAAACATTTAAACTCTTTTCTGTTGAAATCCGCGCTGTTGGTAGCGATGGTTCTGGGTGTCACATTTGGCGCTAAAGCCGATTATGACCTTAATCGTAACGACATTTACTACCGTTTCACCTATTATGATACGGATCTCGATGACTATTTCAATTATGACGGTCCCCATAATACATTCCCCTATGATGAAGACGGTAACTGGATGTTTGGCTACCCCAACAACAGCACTGTCGCTGTTACTAATGGGGATTCACCATATACCGGCAATGTGAGTATTCCATCCATGATTTATATCACTAATTTATGGGATTATTATACCGCAGCTGTTACTTCAATTGATGATCAAACATTTTTCTCTTGTTCATCATTGACAAATGTGCAACTGCCTTCATCGATGGAATCAATCGGCGCGGCTGCGTTTTACAATTGCACCAGCTTGCAGAGCATTTCATTTGGCGGCAACGAGACATTCATTGGTGATCATGCTTTTGTGAATTGCTCCTCGTTGCAGAGCGTAACGATTCCTGATGGTGTGGAATCACTCATTACTGAAACTTTCTGGAAGTGTACAAATCTTAAGACCATTGTCATCGGTAGCGGCATGCGCAATATTACCAACGCCTTTAAAGGGTGCACCTCACTCACCAGCATCACGTGCAAGGCTATGACCCCTCCGTCAATCATATCTACGACCTTTGACAGTGATCGATACACCAATGCCACGCTATATGTGCCGGCCGATGCTATTGAGTCCTATCAGTCAGCTTCATATTGGAAAAATTTCACCAACATCAAGCCTATTCCCGGCACTGGCCTCGACATCAACGCCACCAATTTCCCTGATGCCAATTTCCGTAGTTACATGCTTTCGCTCTATCCTAAAGGCTATCTCAACACCAACGATATCAATGCCCTTACCAGTCTCAATGTCGCTAATAGGAGCATTGCCAACCTAAAAGGTATAGAGTTTCTCACCGAATTGAGGGAGTTGCGCTGTTGGAGCAACTCGTTCAGCACGTTGAACCTCAGCAGTAACACAAAGCTGACCTATCTGGACTGCGCGCCTAACTCCTCATTAACCTCACTTAATGTGAGAAATTGCCCTGATTTGGAATATCTCATTTGTTATAGCACTGGCATCCAATCGATTAATTTATCCAACAACCCAAAACTTAAAGTCGTTAGATGCTATAACACCAAATTGACAACATTGGATGTTACTTATAGAAATCAGCTTTCCGAGATTAATGTCTCAAACACCCCAACGTTGGAAACTCTGTATTGCTATAACAACGCATTGACAACGCTTAACGTGACGGGGTGCACCGGGTTGAATACATTAAAGTGCTATTATAATGATGATTTGACTGCTATCACAGGATTGGTAGACTGTAAGGCCATCACCTATCTGGACTGTGAAGACTGCGCCATTACCGACTTGAGCGCTGTCAAATCGATGAACAACATCCAGCAGTTCTTTGGTCGCAATAACCAGATTACTACTTTCTCGCTCAACAACAAGCCCCAATTGACCGCCATCAGGATTTCGGGAAACCCAAATTTACAGACGCTAGAATGCGTTGGCAACCCTAAACTTAGTACACTATACATGGATAATTGTCCTGCATTAACTCTAGCATGGATCAATATGGATAATTTGAGTTCACTCCTCGTGACGGGTTGTACCTCGCTCAAAAACCTTTCTATCTGGCAGAACAAAATCAATGGCAATAAAATGACTTCTTTGGTGAACAGTCTGCCTACTGTTCCCGGAAACACTCCAGGCGAATTTGCCGTCCTTGACAATGTCAATGAGGGCAACGTGATCACTGACGAGCAGGTGCTGGCTGCCAATAGAAAAAACTGGATTTGCATGCGATGGAACGGCAGTTCTTGGGAAACAATCAGTGTGAATCAGCCAGGTGACGTTGATGGCGATGGAAATGTGAGTATCAATGACGTGACTGCACTGATTGACATTCTGTTGAGGGGTACTACACCTCCAGCAACTGCCGATGTTGATGGCGATGGAAATGTGACCATCAATGACGTGACTGCACTGATTGACATACTCTTGAGATCCAATTAATCCTGAAAACTATCGACTCTATCAGATTCATTGAACACAAATGCGTTACATCATCGATGATGTGGCGCATTTGTGTTATTCATCAATTTATTGTATTTTTGTCGTCCAAACACCAAAACAGGTGTTATCAGTTCGTATTATGGCAAAATTCTTTATTGTAGCGCTGACCGTGATGCTGGTCATGCAGGGTTATGTGTCGTGGCATGTGTGGCGCGTGCTGCCGTTCTCGGTTCCCGTCAAGGTCATTGTCATCATGTTGATGCTGCTTGCCCTGCTGTGTATGGTAATGCAATTCAAGAGCGACAGTCTGCCGCTGGGAATGGCTACGACGATATATGAAATCGGGAATTCGTGGTTGATTATTGCATTCTACTTGCTGATGACGTTTCTCCTGCTTGACATCGGGCGGATAGTCCATCTGGTACCGGCCTCATGGCTGCACGATAACGCAATTACCAGTGGGGTGCTGGCAGGTGTAATGCTGGTGACCTTCATCGGTGGCAACATCCACTACCACAACAAGCAACGGCAGGAAATCCACCTCACGACCGCCAAACAGCTGGACCACCCGTTAAAGATTGTCATGATCAGTGATGTCCACGCGGGATTTCATAACCGTCGGGGCGAAGTTGGCCGCTGGGTCAACATGATCAATGCCGAGAATGCCGACCTCATCCTCATCGCGGGCGATATGATTGACGGTAACGTGCGTCCCCTCAAGGCTCAAGGCACAGCCGAAGAGTTAAAACGTCTCAATGCACCCACCATCGCATGCCTGGGTAACCATGAATACATTACGGGCATCGACAAGGCACTCGACCTGCTAGGACAGACGGGCATCCACATCCTGCGCGACGATACCTTGAGCATGGGCGGCGTGACCATCGTGGGACGCGACGACCGCAGCAACTTCACGCGCAAGAGCGTCAAGCAACTGATGCAAGGTGTCAACCGCGACAATTACATCATCTTGTTAGATCACCAGCCTTACAACCTGGAGGAATCGGAGCAGAATGGTGTTGACCTGCAGTTGAGCGGCCACACGCATCGTGGCCAAGTATGGCCATTGAATTGGGTCACCCGGGCACTCTATGAATGCGACTATGGCCAGTACCGCCGCGGCAAGACCGATTACTACGTCAGCTCAGGCATCGGCATCTGGGGCGGCAAATTCCGCATCGGAACCGATTCAGAGTATGCCGTCATCTACGTGGAGTGAGGTTGGTGTGTGGGTGTATGGGTGTATGGGTGTAAAGGTGTATGGGTGTATGGGTGTATAGGTGTAAAGGTGT
>JAFTEU010000047.1 GCA_017453505.1 Muribaculaceae bacterium | reverse complement strand
GTGCGCCACCAGAAACCATCTTGAGCGTGTCGCCAACCACATTATAATTAAATACCCAGTAGTCGCCCCAGACGAGCACGCTGTCGGGGTTGGAATCGTCGAGTTCCACGACTTGAATGCAGGGAATGGCCACTTCGCCAGGAGCGTAATGCGGGGCTATCGAGTCGGTCAGATACTTGCTGATAGCATACTCACAGTCACCTGGGCGGCACTCATCGGCAATTTCTGCTATTTGTTCATTACTATTGTCGTTATGACACGATGTAAAGCACCCAGCACCGCAAAGCAACACAGCCGTCAGCATCCACAATTTCATCTTATTCATTGTCTTCATAAATTATTATCTGAAATAGCGCCACAAATTTACTTCGAATTCCCGAAATTGGATGTATATTTGTGGTAAGAAATAGATTTTGATTATGGCAAAGACGTTGTTACTGTTGATTATCGCATTTGTCACGCTGGATTTTATCTTGAGCAGCGTGCTGTCGTGGCTCAATACACGGTGGATGACCCATCCCGTGCCGCCAGAACTTGAAGGGCTGTATGACGAGGAGAAGTACCGCAAGCAGCAGGACTACATGAGGACCAACAAGCGCGTGTCGCTCGTGGCCCGCTGCGTGTCGTTCGCGTTGACACTTGTCATCCTGGGCTGCGGCCTGCTGGGGTGGCTCGACAACCAATGCAAAGCGTGGACCGAGATTCCCGTCCTGCAGGTCATCCTGTTCCTGGTGATTTATAACCTGTTCAACACCGTGATTGCGCTGCCATTCAGCTACTACTCGACGTTTGTCATCGAGGAGCGCTTCGGCTTCAACCGCACGACGCACAAGACCTTTTGGCTCGACGCACTGAAGTCCTTCGTTGTCTCGACTGCGATCAGTGCCGTGCTGCTGGGGGTGGTCTATTGGCTGTACCAGACCTTTGGGCAGCAGTTCTGGATCTGGGCAACGCTGGTCGTTGCTGTGTTCATCGTGTTCTTCTCGATGTTCTACAGCAACCTGATCGTGCCCTTGTTCAACAAGCAGACACCGCTACCCGAGGGCGAGCTCCGCAATGCCATCACTGCGGCGGTCGAGAGTTTCGGCTCCAAGTTCAAGGACATCTACATCATCGACGGCAGCAAGCACTCGACCAAGGCCAACGCCTACTTCACGGGCTTCGGTCCCAAGAAGCGCATCGTGCTCTATGACACGCTGCAGGACCAGATGACCAACGACGAAATTGTCGCCGTACTGGCCCATGAGTTCGGCCATTACAAGCGCCGCGACACGTTCAAGAACATGTTCATCTCGATTGCGATGGTGGCCGTGAACCTGTTCATCTTCTCGCTGCTGGTGAGCAACCCTGACCTGCCTGCCGCCCTTGGTGGCACGGCCCCGTCGTTTATCCTGGCAATGATCGCCTTCTCGTTGCTGCTCTCGCCCATCGACATCCTGCTCAACCCCGCCAGCAACACCATCTCACGCCGTGCCGAGTACCGCGCCGATGCCTACGCTGCCGAGCACGGCCACGGCGAGACCCTGATCAGCGGTTTGAAAAAACTGGCCAGTCATGGCCTGAGCAACCTCACGCCCCATCCGCTGGTGGTGTGGTTCAGTTACAGCCATCCCACACTGGCCCAGCGCATCCGCGCCATCCGCCTATCAAACAACTCACACAACCCTAACGACAACTAAAACAACCTTTATTTTATCATATAAGGGAAAACAACAAATACAATAAGTACAATGCTGTACAGAGCGTAGGATTTAAACGACAACTTAATCAACATTCATCATATCAGGAAAACAAGGTGCTCAAGTCCTTCGATGCAACGAATTCATGCATGATCGACTCAGGTGCACAAATGTTGGATTTTCTCCATTAGTAATGGCGGCGGTGTCCATCTCTACATTATACACCTCATGTTTTTAAAGGGGACCATGCCGATTTCAATTACTTGAAGAATTGATAGGACACACCTTGACTGCGACAACACTGCCATCACCATAGGTTGTCAGCTTGATGTTGACACCATCCCACGGCTCATCGCTGCTCATTCCCGCCAAGTTGATGTATTTCACGTTGACAATAATTTTCTCACCCGGGTCGGTGACATGATCAAGTCCTGCGGCATGTGGCAGATGCTTGTCAAACCACTCCATATTGGCAATTAACGAACTCTTTATTCGTTCCACTCTATCACTGATGCTTTCAGTATTGCTGCGGTTCCACCGGATATTGTCTTGATAGAGTGCATCGCCGCAATGCAGCAGATTATCATCAATATATTCCATCCAATGTTGCACCTGAACAGGGTAAAATTGATTCCAGGCGTTTTTAACAGCGTCACAAAAGTCACCATCCTTTATCAATTCCCCAATCCAGTGTGGAGTGAAGCCGTAAGAAGTTTTCATGCGGAAGGTATAATCGGTTTTCTCTCGTTGATTGCAATTCAAGTCCCACAATGGGCCTGCCACCCAACGGGCATCATCCTCCCAGTCCTTGTGCAGGTAGAAGCTGCCATGAAACCCGTCGCTGTTGTCAAGAACTTCTTGAATGATGAAATAACGCGCCATTGCGTCCACATCAATCAGCCGCTCCCAGACTCCACTGGTTTTGTCGTCGTCATAGATGGACGTATTGATTGCCTTAAACTCATCGGTCAACCAATTCTTTTGTGCGCTGGAAAGCGAATCGGGAGTGTGATATGTGATTCTGATACCCCATTGATTATTCTCAGGCAAATAAATCTGATTGGCCTCGTAATAATTGTCCACCTCGACAAGCCAACCGTAAGGGATTTTACTCCCATCCTTATTCCAGTTGGGCTGCTGATAGATGTTGAGACGGTTCTTGCCGATGCGGATGGTCTCGGTGAGCAGATACAAGCCGACGTAGTCGCCGTTGAGTACCACTTCCACAGGCTTGGTCGATGGGCTCCATTCCATGCCCATGATGTTGCCGAGTTGCATTCCTGCCACTGTCGGTAGATGAAAATGAAGTAATGCCCAATGCCTGTTCTTCTTCATTCCAAGCAACGAGGTTTTATTCGCCAACTTGATTTTATAGGGCTTCTTGGCATCCCTCCATGAGGAGTTTCCACGACCGCGTATCTCAAGCTGCTCTGGGCTATCTTTACTGCCTATATTCATGTCTGGATTCAGATTGTCAACCAGGTAGTAGGTTGCTGGGACGTAAACTGTCTTGGAAGTGACAGGCTGGTGATTTCGGGTCTCGATGTACATTACTGGCAGTGTGCCCGATTGCCCAGCGACTGCCAAAGCCGCCAGCCACATGCAGAGGGTCACTGATGTTCTAAAAAGTAGACTTCCTTTCATGATTTGTCAGAATTAAAATTGCAATGCAAAAGTAGAAGTCCCCCCAGTGAACTTCAAGCACACTGAATCATCACTATTCACAATGTGTTCACAAATGTTCACAAGACGCATGAAATGCCGCTGCTGCGACAGCAATGTTGCTGAAAAGCACTAACTTTGCAGCATGGAACGATGCGTACAATTCATGATCGCGTGTTGCTGTTTGCTGACAATTGTTTCATGCGGCAGCAACCACCACTCACAACCGCTTGCACTATTGACGGCCGACAGTCTGATCACCGACCAGCCCGATAGTGCATTGCTACTGCTTGCCGAAATAGCCGCCGAAGCCGAAACATGGCCCAGGGAAGACCGTATGCAGTACTATTTGCTCAGGAACAGGGCTGAGGAGAAATGTCATATCCTCCACGACAACGACTCGGCCATGCAAGAAGCGGTTCGTTACTTCGACAAGCACGGCTCATCTCAAGAGAGGGCGCTTGCCTGGTTTCAATTGGGGCGCGTCTATGACGAGATGCAGCTCACGGGAGATGCCCTTAACGCCTATAACCACTCACTGGCCACCGACACGCTATCGACCGACAGTGCCGTCCTTTCTGTCAGGGCACGCGCTGTCAATCAGATTGGGCAAGTGAATATGTATCAGGATTTGTACCGTCAGGGCCAGCCCCACTTCATGAAGGCCATTCAACTTGGAGAGCTGGCTGGCGATACAGTGGTTCAAATATTCGCTCTCCGCAATCTGGCTCGCAGCCATGTGGCACTCGAGCAATATGAGCAAGGTGTCGCAATGTTCAAGAAAGCGGCACAGATGGCACTTGACTGCGATGATGCAGAGTCGTTCCAGACCATTCAAGTGGAGCTTTCGGACACATACCTTAACCTGGATGATTTGCCCCGTATGAAAGCATCGCTCGATGCGTGTCACAACCTTCAGACAACCGATAGTTGCATCCTCACCAATCAGTATGCCAACTACTATCTGGCAACTGGCAATCTTGACTCGGCTGCGATATTGTTCCGCCAGGGACTTGACGCTGACAACCCCTACGTGCAGCGGGATGCCATGCTCAACTCGGCCGACATTCTGGCCGAACGTCAGCAATATCGTGAAGCATTTGAACTACTGAGTAGGAGCATTGCCCATGATGACTCGCTGACGGCTGTGGAAAAGGGACAGCATGCCAATCTGATTGCCACACTCAACAAGAAGTTGGACAATGAACGCCGTCAGGATGCCGAATTGCGCAGACAAGATCTGATTATTATCGCTCTGTCACTTTTCTTGCTTGGCATAATGCTGTTTGGCTATTTTACTATCAAGCATAAAAACCTGCTCAACCGACTGCAGCGCGAGAAAGCAGACAAACTGATGCAAGAACTGCGCGAAGCGCAGCAGCAACCGCGACCCAGCAGAGTGCAAGGGGTGCGAGAATTTTCTGAATCAACGCTTTACGCCAATTTCCACGATCCCCGATTTGTGCCCAAGTTGGCTGACTATAATGCACTTGAAGACGTGCTCAATGCCACTTATGACGGTTGCATCGAGAAAGTGAGGCAACTCAATGGCAAACTCAAGGACAAAGAGATTATGCTTTGTATGCTTGAGAAAGCCAAAGTTCCCAACAAACTGATCTGTGCCTTTCTGGGCATGGAGCCCAACGCCTTGAGCATGATGCGCTCAAGGCTCTATTACAAACTGTTTAAAAGAAAAGGGACAGCCAACCTGTTCCATGAATTCATCAGTACCCTTTAATTATCAGTTGAACAATGAAGAAGTTCTCAGGTTTTATCATTCTTATCCTGATCGGCACGGTGCTTGTGGCGGCGGCCACACAGCGCCCTAACAAGAAGTACCGCCATGTGCGAACCAATAAAAAGGCATGGGCCAAGCTAGATGCCACCAGCGATACACTCTCAATAGATGAAGGCGCACTTGAAGTGTGGGTCTCAAGCGACTCAATTCTTATCTGTACCGAAGTCACCTACAATGATGTGGAAGTGGGCATAACCGACCAGCTGCACGATTATGCCGTAATAAATAACTACTCATTTGAGCAGCTCACACCCGAGAGGGATGAGCGCATCGACATCTCGGGGTGGGATGACGGAATCTACATGATCAGAATCTACATGAAATATACCCCTGAGGTTTGCATGTATGGCTACTTTGCCAAGGGTGTTCAATACGAGGCTGAGGCTGAAACGCTGAATGATGAAATCACGTCAGTCACGACAGTGGTAGAGGATCGCACGGGCTTGCTCGACAACACTATCTATGACCTGCAAGGGCAGCGCGTTGCACCGCAACACCTGATTGAAGGCCATATCTATATACAAAACGGCAGGAAATTCCGCAAGTAGGCTTTTACCACCCTAAGGAGCGCTTGAGGTTTCCTATATGGCGACGCGCTGGAAGGGGGGGGCGGTGATGTCGCAGTAGTCGCCTGCCAGGTACTTGTAGTGGCCGGCGATGGCGATCATGGCGGCGTTGTCGGTAGTGAAGACGCGCTTGGGGATGAATGCACGCAGGCGGTGGCGACAGGCGTAGTCCTCGACGGCGGCACGCACGCCGCTGTTGGCCGACACACCGCCACCGATGGCGATGGTCTTGATGCCTGTAGCCTTGATGGCCTTGCCGAACTTGTCCATCAGGATCTCGATGATGGTGCGCTGCAAGGAGGCGGCCAGGTCGGCCTTGTTCTCCTCGATGAAGTTGGGATTCTCTTTCAAGGCATCGCGCAGGGTGTAGAGGAACGATGTTTTCAAGCCACTGAAGCTGTAGTTATAACCGTCAACGTGCGGCTTGGCAAATTTGAAGGCCTTGTCGTTGCCCTGGGCGGCCAGGCGGTCGATGATGGGGCCACCGGGATAAGGCAGGCCCATGACCTTGGCGCACTTGTCGAAGGCCTCGCCAGCGGCATCGTCGATGGTCTGTCCCAGCACCTCCATGTCGCGGGGAGAGTTTACCTTGATGATCTGGCTGTTGCCACCGCTGATGAGCAGGCACAGGTAGGGGAAGTCGGGCACCTGGGCATCGGGCGTCTCCTTGACGAAATGGGACAGGACGTGGCCATGCAGGTGGTTCACATCGACCAGCGGGATGTCGAGTGCGAGGGACAACCCCTTGGCAAACGAGGTGCCCACGTGCAGCGAGCCAGGCAGGCCCGGGCCGCGGGTGAAAGCGATGGCATCGATGTCCTTGCGGTCGATACCCGCCTGACGGATGGCCTCGCTCACCACGGGCACGATGTTCTGCTGGTGGGCCCGTGATGCCAACTCGGGCACCACGCCGCCATAGGCCTCATGCACCTTCTGGCTGGCAATGACATTACTCAATAGCACGGTGTCACGCAACACCGCTGCCGACGTGTCGTCACACGACGACTCAATTCCCAATATCGTTACACTCATGATAGTCCTTAGTTTTTAGTTGTTAATTTGTGGCTAGAACCTGAAGCCTGCGGTGACCTCGAGGTGGCTGTAGCTGTTGTAGAAGCTGTGGTCTAGACTGGTGTACCAGTGCCCCTCGTGGCTAAAGGTGAGCGCATAGAAGAAATTGCCCGCCGTGCGCACCAGTGCCATGCGCCCGTTCAGGTTGGTGGACAACAGCGACCGCTTGCCGTCGATGGAATTGGGGAAACTGTGCCTATAGCCGATGCTGGGCACTACCGTGATGTTGTACAGCCATCCATGATGGAACACCCAACTGTAGCCATAGCCGGCCATCACTCCAAAATCACGGTAACGGAAACGGTAATCGGTCACCTTGTTGGGCAGATAGTTCTTGAGTTTCTCACTCAGCACGCTCATGTCCATCACGACATCCTGATGACTCAGATAGATACCACCCAAGAACGAGCCAGCACTGCGCTTCTGGTACTTGGAGAAGCAGTAGGCTGCAGCCTGGGAGTAACGGGTGTGATTGAAGATGTAATAGGCATCCAGGCCATATCCCTCACGCTTGAGGCCATGAAACAGAAACGAGCCTTGCCAGCTGCCCAGACGGTGCAGGTGCACCGAACTCTCGTCATTCTTGCGGTAATAGGCCTCGACAAACAACCGGGATGTGGTGAATGAGAATTGCAGGCGGCGGTTGCGGATGAATTTGCCGGCCAGCAGGTCACGGACATTGATCATGTAGGTGAAGCTGAGGCCCAAGCCGCAGATCTGGAAACCGAACAGCGATGTGACATCGCTGTTGAGCTGCACAGCCGTGCGCCATTGTCCCAACCGGCCAGAATAGGAGTCCATCCAGTTATCGTTCTTGAGCATGATTTTCCACTTCTTGCCACTAGTCTTGCCTGGATTGACGACATAGGCCGAGTCATAGTAGTTGAGCGCGTGGTTAAGCCATCGGTAGGTCTTAGCCCCGAAATCCAGTACCTTGGGATAATGGATTGAGGTGTCGTTGAGGCTCCACCCCTTGCGAAAGATCACTTTCTTCCAGTGGCGCTTGTCATTCATGCTATCGAGCTGTGCCGCCACGCTGTCGAGCCGCACGCTGACACTATCGAGGCGCATGCCGACGGTATCGAGCCGCACGCCGACGGTATCCACAGCGCCGGTAACCATGGGTTGCCACTCCAGCGTGTCACACCAGGCCACACAGGCCACTACAAACATCAACATCGATATAACCAAGCGTTTCATCATTTTGCCTTCACTGAATCGTTGTGTTGGGACTGCTGCCGCAGGGTAACCATCGGCACAGGCTGCCGTACGTCGGAGTTATCCCCGCAGCGCGGCGATGGCTCGCGGCTGGGCACCGTATCCTGATCGGCAGGAGAAAATTGCGACGAGTGCTTGCGCCGAGGCTTGTCAAAGTCATGTTTCCACACGATGCCCACGCCCTGGGTGGTCAAAGCGTTGCGCAGGTAGTAGTTATGGTCGTTGAAGTGGTTATAAGCCTTGAGCCTGAAAGCACCCTTGCTGTTGAGCAAGTATTCCAAGTCGAAGTCGCCGATGAAGTTGGTGTTGCTCGTGTTATAGGTGTTGTCACGATAGCCGAAGTTACCGTTCAGCAGCAAGCGGTTGTTGAGCAACTGGCTCGACAAGGCCACATCCACCTCCACATCGCTGAAGTCACCGCGGTCGGTACGCACGTTGGGGGCAATGCTCAAGTTATCGGACATCTTGCCCAGGATATTGCTCAACTGGCTAGCAATGGTCGATGATGCCACCGACGTGAGGAACTCGTTCTGGTTCTGGCTGGGTCCCATGTATTCAGGCGTATAGAAGCGGTTAAGCGCCAGCAGGTAGATAATCTGACGGTTCATCAACTCATCGTTGCTGATGATGCTCTTGACCTTGTTGTAGGTCTCGGTCGTGAGTGTCGGGAACTCCAGGTCAAACGAGATCTCGGGCTGGCTGATGATGCCCTTGGCCTTCAAGACGGCATGTACCGGCACATTGGTACGTTTCAAGGGTTCCTTGCCGAAAGAGTCATCCAGGTCACGGATGTTGGCATTGAGCGAATAGAGGGCCTCCAGGTCAAGCACGGCTGCATAGGGGTCACCGTGGAAACTGATGCTGCTACCGTCACGGATGGTGAAGTCCTTGATAATCACATCCTGCAGGGTGAAGTTATAGGTACCCTTGTCGAGGGTGTACTTGCCATAGGTTTCCAGCTCACCGTTGTTGTTATAGGTGAGACGCATGTGCCCGTTGCCTGTGGCCTTGATGCGGTCTCCGCCGACGGGGTCCATGATTACCGTGAGCGCGACATCGGGTGTGATATCGCCCTGCAAGTCGATGCTATAGGCACTGGGCTCGGTATTCTCTTCAAGATGGGCCTGCTGCTTCAACTGGTTCAGTACAAGGCTGATGCTATCTGTCTCCTGGGCATTGACCGGCTCGGGAGGCGCATTACGGTCACGGAAGGTGATGAAGTCGTAGGTGCTAGCCTGCTTGCTGTCACTCATCACCAGCGTAAACTTACTGTGAGGCGCCGACGTCATGTTGACGCGAATCTGGACAATGCCCGGCCCACCCTCAACGAAGCAGGCTCCGTTACCATAGATGGTACCGTACCAATCAGGGTTAATCGACGGATTGGTATCGTAGCTCAAGAAGTTGTGGGCATCGGTGATGGCAAAGCTGAACTCAGGACGATGGAAAGCGTCATGCTTGAGCCAGCCGCCCAGCTTGGCCTCGTGTCCCTCCCGGTCATGGATGGGGATTTCCTTGAACTCGATGAAGTCGGGAACAATGTGTATGGGCACATTGCTGGCCGTGTAGTAGCAATTGACGTAGTCGATGAGGAAGCGCAGCGTGTCGGCCACAATATCGCCCGCAAGGTTGATGGTGTGGAAGTTGCCGAACAAGATGGCCTTGCCCGACATCTCGCCCTCGACATCGCTGGTGAACGCCTCCATGTAGGGCTTGAGGAAGGCCACGTTGGCATGGTCGGTGTCAAACTCGATATAGAGCGAGTCATCGGCAATGTAGATGCCGCCATCGAGCAGGCTGTGACGTCCATTGGGCTGCGCGATGCCGCCCTTGACGAGAATGCCCTTTGTGTCGCTGTCGAAGTTGGCCTGTATGTCGAGATCGCCCATCACCGCACCATTATAGGAGATATTCTTGATGGCGAGGCTGGGTGTATAGATTCTGGGAGAGCCCGACAGCAGATCGCTAGCATAAACCTTGCTGGTAGCCCTGCCGCCGAAGTCCACATGATCAATGGCCAGTGTCTCGAACACGTAGTCCAGGTTCATATCGTTCATCTCAAGGCATAGCTCATCGTCAGGATCGTGGGAGACCTTACCGTTGATGCGAATAAACTGGTCGTCACGACCACCGGAGAGGTTGTTCACCGCAATGACACCGTTATCGATGGCAATGTGGCCCTTATTGACCTCCCAGATGGTGTCGTTGAATACCAGCTGCGACGGATTGATGTCAATGTCGGCCTTGAGTTTGCCGTCCGAGCCACGGTCCAGCAGACCATCCAAGTTGAGATTGCCGTGGAAATCGTGCTCAAGCGGCATGCGCCATGCCAACTGAGCATTCAAGCGGTTGTCCTGTCCACTGGCATCGAGATTGAGGTCAATCATGCCCTTCTTGGCAGGATAACGCGATTGCGCATTGAGGACGACGCGATTGTTCAAGCTATCCAGCTCCAGCACCAGACACGTCTGCTCGATGACCTTGTTGCCCTGCACGATGAGCGGGGCATCAACCACAAGGTCAAACGTGGTGTCGCTCTCATTCAAGTTGGCCTCGATGGTGGTGCGGTAAGCCAACTTAAAGGGCAGGTTGTGCATCTGGTGCAAAGCCTCATCGGGGTTGACAACCAAATTAAGTTTCACATCATTGGGCGGTCCAGGATGAGAGTAGTCGGCATAGTCACCCAGATACTGAGGAAACGCACGGGCCAGCATGTGCTTCATGGTCGGCACAAGCGTCTTGAAGTCGTATTGCCCCGACACAAAGCCGCTCAAGTGGTCACTATCAATGTTGATGACCTTGTCGATGCCGTTATTGTCGGCATCCAGTTGCAGGCTGTTAAATGTCAATCCCTTACCATTCCTGTCGGTAAAGGCCACGTCATGCACCTCAAGATGGCCCGACACGTTGTCGAGCGAATTGCCCCAGAACGATGCCGTCGCCGTGGCATCCAAGGTGTGGTCGGGGTATTTATCGGTAAGTCCCAAGCGAGCGAGATTCATCCCCTGGGTTACAATATTCACGTCATAGTTGGAGTTCTCCCCGTCGATGAGCGCCTTGCCATCAATAGTCACGCGCCCGTTGGGGTCATTCATCGCCAACGTACCCGTGAAGTCCTTGCCCTGCTTGTCGACATCGGCTGTGATATCATGATAACGGGAGCCCTTGAAATCAATAAAAGGAATGTGACCTTGCAGATGACCCGACACGTCACCACCCTTGAGCAGGGCATCAACCTGCGCGTCGATGGCTACCTGGCCGAGCAGGTCGGTTTTGTTCATCAGGGTTCCCACCTGCAGGCCGTCGGTCTTGACATGCCCCTCGAAGTGTGCCGTGCCAGGCTGCTGTGCCAACTGGCCATTCAGTTCGGCCACACCCAGCGATGTTCCCACCTTGCCATTGAAGTTCACACGGCCTGGTGTGGAATGCAGTTCACCGTCAAGGGCAATGTTGCCGCATCGCGTGATGACATCGCGGACCTGCGGAGTCAAACCAGGGATAACCCTCATCAACTTGGCCAGTGTAGCTGATTTAGCATCAAGATCTATACGATTCAGATCCAGAGAGCGATATCCACCGATTGTGGGCAAGGTCAATCCACCGCTGGCATTCAACGCAAGGCCTCCATCCTGGGAATTCAACCTCAATTCAGGCACCTCGATGCGCCCGCCATCACGCACCACGGTAGCCGCGATGCGCACAGGGTCGGCAAACTGCTTGAGTTGAGGAGCAAAAGCTGCCAGGTCGGCAGGCGTTATCGTGCTGCCAGGGGTGCTCAATCGCAATGGCATGTCACGCAATTCATGTCCCAAGTTCTTGAGTGAGGAGTATTCCAGATGCACATCATCCAAGCGGATGTCACTGCCCGGCAATTGCAGCTTGACATCCTTGACATCAAGCGCATTGTCGGTGATATGCACATCGGTCGACAAGCGCTGGAGCGACAGTCCGCTGGCCTCATTGAACGAGAGCCTCTTGACACGGATATCAAAGTCATTGTTCTTGAGACGCGGCAACGTCAGGTCGGCCCTCAGGTTGCTCACGTCGATATGGTTCACGTCAAAACGGCCAGGCTTGCGGGGCTGGTCCAACACGTCGTAGGTGAGCGCCGACTGTCGCACGACCACAGTTTTCACCTGAACGTCAAAGGGTTTTGGAGGCTTATCTTCCTTCGGCTTGAAGGCATCGATGATAAACTGCACGTTGGTCGGGCTGTCCTTGTCGGGCCGGGTCACATGCCCACTCAAGCCGATGATTTCGCCATAGGTGATAACGATGCGATGGTCGGCAATCAGATCCTTGAGATTGATACCGGCCCCCAGCTTATCGATGGTGAGGAGCGGGCTACCTTGCTGGTCATTGATCAGGACATCCTTGAGTTCCAACTGGTTGAACGGAGAAATCGACACTGAACCGATATCTACCTGGGTGTCCAAAAATTCGCTCAAAGCCTTCTCGCCCTCCTGGCACAGCCGTTCCTGTACAGGAGGCAACAGCAGGAGCAGATAAGCAAGCGCAAACAAGGCTACGACGGCCACCAGTGCGGTAACAACCACACTGCGCAACACGTTATATGTCCCTTTAGAGATGTTCATTCAAAGTGTTTATCGCCCGACTTGCAAATCCAGTGCCACCACTGCTTGACTAAGGCTTAAAAGATGTTATTTCACTCGGGCAAACTGTCGCACTGAGTAATCCACAACCGCGACGAAGCATCGCTGGGCATGCGCCAGTCGCCTCGTGGCGACAACGACACGCTACCCACCTTGGGGCCATCCGGGAGGCAGGAACGCTTGAACTGCTGAGAGAAGAAGCGCTTGGTGAACGTGCGCAACCACTTCTTGATGGTCGCATTGTCATATTCGCCATTAAAGGCCTTGCGAGCCAGCATGTATAGCTTGGCAGGTGTGAACCCGTAGCGCAACATGTGATAGAGGAAGAAATCGTGCAACTCGTAGGGGCCCACGATGTCCTCGGTCACCTGCAGGATGGTGCCATCCTGGGCAGCAGGTGTCAATTCAGGGCTGATGGGCGTATTGAACACGTCGAGCAGCGTCGCATGGATGGCCTTGCCTGATGTGGTGCCGTCATTGAGCGAGTCGGCAAACCATCTCACCAGGTGACGCACCAGCGTCTTGGGGATGCTCACGTTGACGTTGTACATCGACATGTGGTCGCCATTGTAGGTAGCCCACCCCAGTGCCAGCTCCGACAGGTCACCAGTACCCAGGACAAGGCCGTTGACCTTGTTGGAATAATCCATCAATATCTGGGTGCGCTCACGGGCCTGACTGTTCTCGTAGGTCACATCGTGGTTATCGGGATCATGGTCGATGTCCTTGAAGTGCTGCGTGACAGCGGCAGCGATGCTGATCTCATGCAGGGTCACGCCCAATGACTTGACCATTGCACAGGCATTGCTGTAGGTGCGGTCGGTGGTACCAAAGCCCGGCATCGTAATGGCATGGATGTCCTTGCGGTCACGACCCATGCGGTCAAAGGCCCGCACAGCGACCAGCAATGCCAACGTCGAGTCCAAGCCGCCAGACACTCCCACGACGATAGCGGGAATTCCTGTGAAGTCCAGACGACGCATCAAGCCCTCGGTCTGGATTGCGATGATCTCCTCGCAGCGGGCATTCAAGCGGTCATCCTCGGCGGGGACAAAAGGCAAGCGCTTAACGGGGCGCATCAGTTCCTGTCGCTCATAGTCCAACGGTTGGGCCACCGACATGACCACATGCTCAAACGGTGTGCCGAACTGAACCATGCTATCGGCAAAACTGCCGTTCACCCGGCGCTCATTCTCGAGTGCTGCCACATCAATGTCGGCTAACGACATCTGGGGCTCGGTCGTGAAGCGCCTCCCCTCAGCCAAGATTTTGCCGTTCTCGGCAATGACAGCGTTGCCGCCGAAGACCAGATCGGTCGTCGACTCGCCGTAGCCACAAGAAGCATAGACATAGGCAGCGATGCAGTGAGCGCTCTGATGCTTGATCAGATCCATCAGATAGGAATGCTTGCCGATGAGCTCGTTGCTTGCCGAGAGGTTCACAATGACGTTAGCGCCATTAATAGCGGCAATACTGCTGGGTGGAGCGGGAACCCAAAGGTCCTCGCAGATTTCAACGGCCACCCTTGCACGCCCAGCCTCAAAGATCATGTGAGTACCGAAGGGCACTTCCTCGCCGCCGACGGTAATGTAGTCCTTGCCGGCGATGGCAGTGATATTGCTCGTAG
>JAFTEU010000046.1 GCA_017453505.1 Muribaculaceae bacterium | reverse complement strand
CATGTCTGTCAGTGGTTTTTGACTGGTTTTTATTGCAGCACTAAATTAGGTGAAATCCCTGACATGGCAAAA
Organism: Muribaculaceae bacterium; assembly: GCA_017453505.1. GTDB lineage: Bacteria > Bacteroidota > Bacteroidia > Bacteroidales > Muribaculaceae > Sodaliphilus. The sequence continues at coordinate 7,229 of JAFTEU010000046.1, read as the reverse complement.
TCCTGGGCAACTTTTTGTTGTCCAGGATGTTATAAAGTTATTTCAAAAATGTGCTGCGGATTTAAGGAAATGAGGAATTTGAGAAAGGAATGTGGGCAATTCTATTGGATTTAGACCGAACTTTTCCCGATAATGAGGATTGATGAACCATAACTTCTTGTTGATGATGTGGATAGGTGGCTTCTTTACGATTCTCTCAAATGATTCCACCGACACCTTGCATGACTTAATTTCCACGAGTTCATTGATAGTAACCGCATCCTCATGAGCCAGCCTATTTAATATGAAGTGGTAGATTCTTGTTGGCAGCAGATGCCAATAAGGGACCATTGACCAGAAACGATGATGGCAAATCTGTTGATGCCCGCCAAAGGGCATTTGCCAGGCAGGAAATGCAACAAATAAAATTCCATCGCTTTTTAGGAATTTCAATAGATGTTTGATAAATGCATGTTTGTCTCTAATATGCTCGATAACATCATGCAGCAATATGACATCAAATCTTTCATTCTCAGTCATTGGTGGAGTATGGGTGAGAAAATCACAGCAGATAAAGTTTCCCCGCATGTCATATTTTTGGAAATAATGTTGTGCTTGTTGAATACGGGATTTGCTCATGTCTATCCCAACTACCTCACATCCCCTTTGGGCGAAAGGGAGCAGGTTGCCGCCCTCACCGCATCCAACCTCCAGTATTTTATTGCCAGCTTTTATCCTATGGTGTTTCTCGAGATACGGCAAGTAGTAGTTAGATGAGGTGCGGGAGGATTCCTCAAAGTAGCGTTCTCGGTCGGTGTGTCTCTTTTGCATATCAAATGTTGTCAATCAATTTTAGTGTCGGCTCGATGGATTGGAGATTGGTCAGGATGTTCGCCGGTTTGCCCTCAACAGCGTTGACAAAGGTGGTGATCTCTTGGAAAAAGCCTTGGGTGTAAATGGTGTTGCCAGCAAGGATGGGGGAGAAACCGTCGTGACGATACAGGTACTCGACCGACTGACGGAGAGGACGGATTTTTTCCACAGGGATGCCAGCGATGACGGGTCGCTTGGGGACAAAACTCAACTCTTCGCATTGATTCAGACGGTAAGTGCCCGAGTGGGTGTGGACGGTGAGAGATTGTTGTGCATTTTGCCAGGAGTGGCAGGTGGACAGTTCAATGGTGCCGACTATATGCTGGTGGCGCAACATCAGGATATAGGAATGCTCATCAATCTCAAGATAGGAGACGATTTCGGCCTTGCCAAACAGCCACGTTGCCAAGTCCAGCGGATGGATGTACAGGTCGAGCAGGGCATCACCCTCGGGATAAGCGCCCGTGAGGTAATGCAGGTCGTAGTTGAACAGATGTCGCTCGCCCTTTAGTCGCGCCTTGAGCATCTGGACTGCTGGCGCATAGCGCTGCTGCAAACCCACCATCGCCACCCTTGACCCGCTGGCCTGCTGCATGGCGATGAGCTCTCTCAGTTGGGCTGCAGATTGGCAAGGCGGTTTCTCGATAAACAGTGACTTGCCGCTTTGCAGAACACGCGAGGCGATGGAAAAGTGGGCGTTGGGCGATGCCGCGACAAGTACACCCTTCACGTCTTCATCGTTGAGGATGTCATCAAGCCTGGTTGTGGCTTTTATTCCCTTGAATTTGCGCTCGATGAGTCTTGCCTTGCGCTCACTGGTCACGCAGATGTATTTTAACGGCACTTGCAGGTAGTGAAGCACGGGATATAGGTTGGTCAGGCTGTGCTGACCCATGCCGACGAAGGCATATTGGTAACGGAAGGTCTCGTTGAGGTAGCGCTCAGTGCGCATCCGCTTGTAGCGGTTGATGAGTTGCTGTATCATGATTGCAGGAGTTTACGGTAAGTGATTTTAGGGTCGCAGGACCATTGATAGGGGCCATAGAAGTGTTCAATGAGCCGTTTGGACAGTAGTCGCTCGAAATTGCGCAGCAGGATGATGTCATACTTGCGATGGAAGTTAATCCAGCACCCGTTACACCGCTTGGAATAGTGGCATTGGGTTTCACAAGCCTGATAGCCGTTGAAAATATCATCCAGCGACTGCTCACGGATGTTGCCCAACTTGACATCAAGATTCTGGCACAACGGCACGTCCCCGTTGCTGTGAATCACCAGGCTGCTCATGATGCTCTGGCATCGCAGCCGCAGGTTGCCACGTCGCCACTGGTCATAGAGCGCGACAAAATCATAGTTCTCTTGGGTCTTGTGGATGTTGCTCGGTATCTGCCCCGTGTAGTCGCTCACCGTGAGCAGGTCGCTCGTTGTGTCAAAGAACGCCATCGTGCCATAGATGCCGATGCGCACGTCAATGCAGTAATGCAAGGCCACGTCAATCACGTGCTTCATGTCCTTGAACGAGTTCCACGGCGAGAGGCAGAACATGAGCGACAGCGGCACCTTGCCCTTCAATGCCTCCACGACCTCAATCACCTTGTCATAGCCGTCGCAGCCGCGCATCTTCATGTAGGTCTCCTTGTCTCCATCCAGTGAGACATACAGATGGCGAGGACGGTAGCGCCTCACGGCCTGGATGACGCGTTGCGGAGCCAGGGCGTTGGTGAGTAGGGTGTAGTTGGGGTGATGCTCATGGAACCACGCCATGATTTCGTCGGCCTGAGGATGCAGGATGAATTCACCGCCTTCCAGCCCGATGGTCGTCCTGCTCGTGATGCAACGGCTCTGCATGATACGCCTGATGTCCTCGAGCGACAGGTGTTCACGCTTTTTCTGCCAGATGTTGCAGTGCTTGCAATGTGACTGGCAAGCCGTCGTGGCATAGAGCATCAGTTGGCTCAACCGCTTGTGCCGTGGTCGCGCCATGTTGTTGAGATACAATAACCCGTTATACAGGTAATCCGTCGGTTTATACATAAAAAATCCTTGATGGTTTGGTTCTCTACAAGTGTAGATGCTCCCAATCCATCAAGGACTGCACGAGTGTCGTCAGAAATTGAATTGAATCGCTACAGTAGTAACTATTGTTTTAGCAAGATGTCAATCAAGGTTGTGACGTCTGTAATATTGACCTCGCCATCTCCATTGACATCACCACGCTTGTTTTCCAAAATACTCTCGTCAAACTTCTGCCCTTTATAGACTATTTCTCCGCCTTCGACGACATGACTCAGACTATAATAGGTACTGTAACCTGTTGGCAGCACCATGAAGAAATCAAGCGTGTAACTTGAAAATGCATCGATGCCCACTCCCTCAATGATACGGAAATCGCCCCCACTTAGGTTTCCAACATATTGCTTGGCCAGATGAGTGCCAAGTGAGATAGTATCGGTATAGGAATGCTGATACTGGTCGTCATAACCGGATTGGTTCACAAGATGATCCCAATAGGCGACGGGATCATTGAAATCATACAAGATAAACTCCTTGCCTTCACGGGTGTAGTCATAAATATCGGCTGAAAAAGAGTTGCCGATGGGGCAATCGGGATACATTTTGCCGTCAGGCACGATTGCATAAACAATCTTGTCCTTCTCGCGCATGTAGATGGGCACGGTATCATTTTGAGCGTTGATGGCATCGCCATGGTACTTGTGCATGGCTTTGTAGGTGAGTCCATTGATAACGGTATCGCCCTTGAATTCAAGGTTCATATAGACTTTGCCTTTCCCCAATACGGGGTCAGCCGGATAGAAACCATCCTCATTGACATAATAGTAAACCCACTTGACGCCTTCGCGCACAAAAGGCGTGTAAACATACTCACTTGCCTGTGCCAGTGTCACCCCTATAAGGGCAAGGATTATTGACAGAAAGTTTCTTTTCATCATCGCAGTTGTTTTTTAGGTTATTAATGCTGTTATATCTTCTATAGTGAAGATACCACAAACCGATAAATGACTGCATCATTTTGTTGATTTTAACTACCAGGTGAAGCGCAGGCCGGCGGGAATGGTGATGGTGAACGGATGCTGCGTGCGGTAGGTTTCAAAGCCGCCGCCGTCAGGGATGTAGTATTGCACACCAGGCTCTGCAAAGATGCCGATGCTGGGCGTGATATTGTACTGCACGCCGAGGCCGATGCCTGTTGACCACTGCAAGGGCACATCCAGGTGATGGCTGTCACGCAGTTGGGGCTGGTTATTCAAGATATATTCTGTCGAAACTGCCCGCTTCACCGGAATCTCCAGTGTCACGCCTGCCGAGGTGTAGATGCCCACGTGCTTGCCGCTCCAGATGCGATAAGAAACTTTCAACGGCACGCCCAGGTAGTCGATGCGTTGTCTCTCGTCAATGCGGTTGGCACCCTCACCCGTCTGGAACAACGAGTTGAGTCTTGTGTACTGGAGGCCGCTCTCAAGCCCGATCCGTTTGCTGGCTTGATACCTCAGTGATAACGAATAGGTCAGTGGCAGACTGTGGTGAGTCTTGCGCACGATCTGGCCGTTGTTGAGCGGCTCGTTGCTCTTGGCAATCTGCTGCATGATGAGATCCTTTTCAGGCAGTCCACTCGCGATGTCACTTTTTACTTCGAGATAAGTGATATAATCGCTCCAGTTATCAATAGGCATGGTGGGTTCTGGCTCTCCTGGAACGCTTGGCACTTCATAATTGGTGACGATGAAGTTGTGAGGAGTCGCCCGATCTGCCTCTGGAGTAGGTTGACCTGTATAAGCCAAATCAGCCGACCAGCGCTTGAAACCGTCTCTCTTGGGCCGGATGGTGGTGCCTTGACCGATGTTTGCAAAGTGGATGTCACCATTCAGTCTGAGATGAGGCAATTCATGATCAGGATGGTCTGTTGTTGTGTCGGTGTACTCTGTAGAATATTTTTCTACACTAGTTGTATCTGCCATGCTGGCACTAGGTCGCTCGTATCTCTCTGGAATGGTGATAGCCATGTTGCGGCTCGCCTTGTGCTGCCTCCTGACGGGTTCGGTCACTTGCGGATTGTCATCGGTGACTGTGGGTTTATCCGTCTCGGCAGTCTTAGGCTGCTGCTCATCGATGGTCTTGGGCTGGCGCAGGAACAGCAAGGCCAGGGGTGTGAGCAATGCAAGCAGCACGACGGCCCAATACTTGGCCAGCGAGTGCTGCAACATCTTCTTGGCACGCGCCAGTTGCGATGATGAGGAGTGGGCCGCAATGCCCAGGATTTCACCGATTTCCTTGTGCGTCATCTCCTGCATGACAGCCATCTTGAACACCTTGCCGTAACCGTTGGGCAATGCGTTCACAGCAGCCATGATTTCGGCCATCGACGGCATGTCTGCTGGCTCATCGGCAATCCAGGTCTCGTCTGGAAGGTCATCAACAGGAACCGTGGCCAGGGCATGATGGCGTTGCTTGTAACGCAATGCGACATTGGCTGCAATACTCGATAGCCAAGCGTCAAAACGGTTAGGTTGGCGAAGGTGATCCAGTTTGGAGAACGCGAGCACAAAGGCATCGTGGGCCAGTTCCTCGGCCACGGCACGGTTGCCCACGACGTTATAGCATATTCCCAACACCTTGTGGGAATATGCGTTATAGAGTCTGGCGATAGCCTGTTGGTCACCTGCCAGAGCTGCCCCGATGACACACTCAATGTCCATCCAATAAAGTTCCCCTTTATTGTTATGATGCCATATTGGATGAAAAGACTGCATGACGATTGCAATTTTTTTATTGAAGGGCTGTGGTAGCTGATTGAAATCAATGGCAAATATACAAAATGAAATCGAATGCTTGACAGGTTTTGATAATAGAAGGGTGGGGCGGAAGTGTTAGTTAATCTTTAGCGCTATGAATTTTTGTTAAAACCGAGGGCTATTCAATCATTTTGGGCAAAATAAATGCAAAATATCGTGCCCAAACTCGCAAAGTATCACTAAATTTGCGGGTCTTTTTGCACAATGATGACGTTAATATTGACATTGGCTATTGTGGGAGTAGCGGTGCTGCTGCTGGGCGTGAAGATATTCTTCGTGCGTGGAGGCCGTTTCCCGAACACCCACATCCATGACAATGCCGAGATGCGTAAACGAGGCATCACTTGTGCGCGTGACAAGGAATTTTACAAATAACAACACAATAAAGAAAAAGTCAAAGAAACCGAAATGAACTTCATTAAACATTACACCAAGCTTGCTCTGCTGGCCACCGTCATGCTGTTGGCCGCCACGTCGTGCAACGACAATCAGAAAGCTGAAGCTCCCAAGGCTGGCGCTGGTGCAGCCATGGAGAACCTCAAGATCCGCTACATCGACGAGGACTCTATCATGGCCAACTACAACCTGGCTAAGGACATCAACGAGGCCATGCTGAGACGCCAGAACCAGTATGATGCTGCACAGAAGCAGCGCGGCAATGAGATCAGCAAGTTTGGCAACGCCATGCAACAGAAGTATCAGAATAATCAGTACTTGACCGAGGAGGCCTTTAATGCCGACCAGGCCAAGTTGCAGAAGATGCAGGCCGATGCCGAAAATTATCTGGCAGGCCTCCAGCAGAGCATCAGCAATGAGCTCAACCAGAGCCAGATCCAGTTGCTCGACTCGATTGACAATTTCATGAAGGACTATGCCAAGAAGAAAGGCTTTGACATGGTGCTGCGCAAGAGTGCCACGCTCTACATCGACGAGAAGTATGACGTGACCAAGGAAGTCATCGAGGGCTTGAACAAGCGCTATAATAAGGTTGGCGGTAAGACGGCTCCCGCTCCCGCCAAGCCTGCCGAGAAGACCACAACAGCCCCGACCGTGAGCGCTGAGAAACCCGCGACACCCGGTCAGGTGGACTTGAAGAAATAGTTTTTTTCATGGCAAATTAATTTTGACTATCCGTTGGCTCTCTGCACCAGTGCAGGACAACGGATAGCCTTTTTTGTAGAGAGAACGCATTTATTAATCATATCAATCAACATCAAGAGATCATGAAGAAATTAGTATCGATCTTGGCCGTTGCCCTCATGCTGGGTGCATGCCAGAATTCCAGCCAGGGCAATGATGCCGCTAACAACGAGGCAGCAACTGCCGACAGCACTGCCAAGACGACGCTCGTGGCCTATTTCTCGGCCAGCGAGGCTCACATCACCGCACAGGTAGCCAAGACGCGTGCCGAGGCTGCCGATGCCGACTTGTTTGAAATCGTCCCCGAGCAGCTTTATACCGTCGAGGATCTCGACTGGCATAACGAGCAGAGCCGCTCAACCATCGAGATGAAGGACTCTACCGCACGTCCCGCTGTGGCCAGCAAGGTCGAGAACATGGCGCAGT
>JAFTEU010000045.1 GCA_017453505.1 Muribaculaceae bacterium | reverse complement strand
GCTCTTGGTGGATTTGCTGGGTTTTCCCAGGCCTTATAGGGTGTTACAGTCTGCAGTGTATTGAGTAATTCATGAAATTTGTGTTAGCCCCGCAGGGTTCAAGAAGATAACTATATTTTTACCCGAAAATTCTCGATGAAACCGTCGGCCATCCGCATATTAATACGTCTGGAAGTAGCCCTCATAGGTGTTGCCCAGGGGGGTGTCGATGGTGATGATGTAGTCATCATCGGGGAGCGAAGAGATGTCAATGGTGCCATAGCTGCCGCTGACACTCGTAGAGACCACCACCTCCCACGTCGATTGGGAAGTGATCTCCACGTCATAGTAGTTCACGAATCCATCGCCGTCAATGATAATCTGCTGTGCAGTACTATCGTAATACAAGTCGGGTTCATCGGCTGGCATTGGAATTCCGGAATGTCCGATCCTAACCTTTCTCAATTGGATTACCTGTTGGCTGCAATCTGCAAAAATCTGCACTGCAAAGGCCATTAAAAATAATAATGATAAAATCCTTTTCATACATAAAAAAATTAAAAACACTTGTTGCAAAGATACTCCAAAAGTATAAAAAAACCAAGTAATTTGATGTAACACGACAATATATAAAATGCTGAATTACAACAATATACAAAAATAAAATGTAATGCCGATGTAACGGGCAGTTTCGGACAGGAAAAAGTGCTCCAAATGAGGGGAAAAATCATGAAAAATTCACTACCTTTGCCGTCGATGAAAAAGAATTATTTCTTCCAGTGTTTACTCATCTTTGCGTTAGGACTGACGGTAATGATGCCTGGGTGCGGTAGCGATCAAGGATATGACACGAGGCTGTCAAGAGCTGATAGCCTTATTAAGCTACAGCCCGACAGCGCCCTTGCATTGCTGTCATCCCTTGATGCCAGTGACTTCAATCAAGTGGCTGATCAGGCCTACTATGCATTGCTGTTGACTCAAGCACGCTATCGTTGCTATATTGTGGAGACTAGTGACAGCCTGATAAACATTGCCCTTGAATATTATAGGAAACATCCAGATGAACAAGACAAACTCACAATGGCCTATATTTATAAGGGTGCTGTCCTGGAAGAATTAGGTAAAGCCGAGCAGGCTATGACCTACTACAAGTTAGGAGAAACCACTGCTGCTCCGAACGATTATTTCAATCAAGGCTACATCAACTTGAGGATAGGCAATATCTATCGGGACTACCACATTGCTGACAGTAGCGATGTCATGCGTTTTAAGGAAGCTTTGAGGTATTTCAGGCAGATTCCAGACAGTTTCTATATCATGACTTGCCTCACCGAAATCGGAAGCTCTTACATGAAGCACAATGGCGACAGTGTGTTGACATACCTCGATCAGGCTCTAGCAATGTCCAGCACACTCGGGAACCGGGATTTTCAATCCATGATACAACTGTTCATTGCCAAGCACCTGATGTTTAGCAACAATCCTGAAGATCTTGCCAGGGCACGTAGTGCTGTTGGCCCGCTTATTACAGCTGGTGATGGTGTCAATGACACACAGGACATCTACATGACGGCGGCTTTTATCTTAGCACGATGCAACAGGCCTGACTCGGCCAGGATGTTTCTAGACTATGCTCGACCGTGCCTGGCATCCAGCGACGACACGGTTTTTTATGATCGCTGCAGGGCAGAATTAGCCATGGCATCAGGAGACATAAATGACTATCAGCGTTACTATGAAACCTCAGAGCGCAAAGCCCATTCCATCGCATTCAGTAACCTGCAGTGGCACCTGAGGGAAGTCGAGGCTAAGTACGACAATGAGGCCATCAAGTATGAGGCGCTGAGGTACAAGAGCAATTGGATCATGTCATTGCTGGGCGCGGGTGTGGCGATAGGCATACTATCCATCGTCACGCTGACCTACCGACGAAAGCTGTCACAGCGCAAGCGGCAGCTGCAGGAGAGCGAGGACACAATCGAGCGATTGCATGCCGACACGACCCAGCTGGCAGCCCAGCTAGCGGACAACCAGTCGATGAACAATGAGTTGAAGGTGACGATCAGGAATCAGATCGAGACGTTCACCAGGTTGGTCGAGGTGCAAAGTACGCACTTCGCCCACAATCCCAAGAAATTCAGCTCATTGTTTAAGACGGTTTACTCGGTGAACCAGCCAGACTCGTCCTTCTGGACGGGCATTCGTGCCTATGCCGACAGCACCTGCGGCGGGATCGTCAGCCAGACGGAGGCCGAGCATCCGTCGCTGAGCGAGAGCGACCTGCGCTTCCTGAGCCTGTGCTGCTGTGACCTGCCCACCACGGTGATCATGGCGTGCATGGGCTACAACGATGTCCACTCGGTCTATAACAAGAAGCGCCGCATGGCCGAGGCCCTCGGCCTGGACGGCAGACTCGACGACTACATCGCCAGGTTTCAGTTAGAAGTTAGGAATTAGGAATTAGGAATTAGAAATTAGGAATTAGGAATTAGGAATTAGGAATTGGCATCCGCCGACTGCTACAACCCAACGGGCCTCACGCTAAGTCGCCAAGGCGCAAAGCTATTTTTTTTGCGAGCAACATTTTTAAACTTAGCGGCTTCGCGTCTTTGCGTGAGGCCCCAAGTGTGCGGATGCCTGCTGACAACTGAACCTCACGCTAAGCCGCCAAGACGCTAAGCTATTTTTTTGCGAGCGACACTTTAAAACTTAGCGGCTTCGCGTCTTTGCGTGAGGCCCCAAGTGGGCTCAGCGGAAAATTAGTGGGGGCAAGCATGAGGTCGAAAGACCTCGCCAAGGCCAGCGGCCTTGAATTGCGCAAACCCCAGGGCGCACTGGCCGAAGGTCAGTGTGGCCTGGGGAGAGAGGACTCCAATCGGACGGGCCTCGAACGAGGGCCACTCACTGCGGCAAACGCACAATAGTTGAATCATCTGATTCTGATGCTATTGGCCCTCTACGAGGCCCGATTCTGTTCTATCTTGCTTTCCCCAGGCCACACGAGGTCTTCGACCTGTGCGCCCTGGGGTTCTTGATAGTCAAGGCCGCTGGCCTTGTGCAGGCCTTCGACCTGCTAAACTTTCCCCGGACTCTAATAATAATTTATGACGGGGTCATGCGCGGGGTTGCAGCCTGGTGGAACGGTCTTTCTTGAGCCAGATGGCAAACCAGGTGACCGCCACGATGATGACTGCAATGACGCACCAGGGAGTCAACTCGCCGTGGCCAAAGGCTTGAGGCGATGCCACGATGAACGAGGTGCACACCACGGTCATGAACACCGCTGGAATCAGCGTGATGATGTAGGCCTTGTGGTTGCGGGCCAGATAGACGGTAATCATCCACAAGGTGAACACCGACAACGTCTGGTTGGACCAGCCGAAGTATTGCCACAGCACATTGAAGCCGTCGGGATTCTCCATCTGCCAGATGAGCAGCAACAGCGACGCTACAAACAGCGGGATGCTGATCATCAGGCGGCGCACCATGCTCTTCTGCTCGAAGTGCAACGCCTCGGCAATGATGAGGCGGGCGCTGCGGAAGGCCGTGTCGCCACTCGTGATGGGCGCAGCCACCACGCCCAGCACAGCCAGCGTGCCGCCAAAGATTCCCAGCCAGCTACTGCACACCAGATTCACGAGCTGAGGTGCGGTGAAGTACTGGACGAGGGTCTTGCCGTCGGCCAGCTGCACCTGAGCCATGAAGTCGTTGACCACCTGGGGGTCAACGACCTCTTTCCAGCCGCCATAGTAGAAGAAGTAGGACGAGACGGTCGCCCAGATGAGCGCCACGAGGCCCTCGGTGATCATCGCACCGTAGAACACGGGGCGTGCCAGACGCTCGCTCTTGAGGCAACGCGCCATCAGGGGGCTCTGTGTGGCATGGAAGCCACTGATCGCGCCACAGGCAATCGTGATGAACAGGCACGGGAAGAGGGGATTCTTCTGCAGATAGGCGCTCACGCCCAGCGTGTCCTTGCCGTCCACGACCTGTGAACCGGTCCACGGCGACATGTCACCCATGTTCCACAACTCGGGCAGGTGAGGCATCTTCACGAACAGACCCACCAGCAGCCCGGCTGCCATCACCAGCAACGCGATGGCAAACAGCGGATAGACCCTGCCGATGATCTTGTCGATGGGCAACAGCGTGGCCACAACATAGTAGGCAAAGATGGCCACGATCCACCAGATGGTGGCCGCGTCGCCGCCCCACATGCCCTTGAGGATGAGGGCAGGGCTATAGACAAACACCGCACCGACCATCATCAGCAACAGCACGGTGAACACCAGCATCACGTTGCGCGCACCACCGCCCAGATACTTGCCGATGAGCGTCGGCAGGTTGGCTCCGTCGTGGCGCAGCGAGAGCATGCCGCTCATGAAGTCGTGCACCGCGCCGGCAAAGATGCATCCCAGCACAATCCACAAGTAGCTGGCAGGGCCGAACCACATGCCCATGATGGCTCCGAAGATGGGTCCCGTTCCCGCGATGTTCAGGAACTGGATCATGAACACTTTCCACGTGGGCAATGCCACATAGTCCACACCGTCGGCCAGCCTGACGGCGGGTGTCTCACGGTCGTCGGGGCGCATCACGCGCTCCATGACGGCTCCATATACCAGATAGCCCAGCACCAGGGCCACAAGGCTAATAATAAAGGTGATCATATCTTTATTCTAAATGTTGTTGTTTTTTTTGTTTTTACTCCTCTATGTATTCCATGATGTGGATTCCCAGCACAGCGATGAGATGAGCGGTGTGGCTGTCGGGGATGCCTTCGGCTGCACACAATTTAGCCCGCGACTCGAGCCACTTGTCCATCAGTTGGACCACCTTGTCGGCATGCTCACGCATCTCCTTGAGCGTCCGGCGGTAGCCTTCGCCGTCATACAATTCATCAACCATGGCATCATCCAGGCTGTTGGCATCGGCGAGCTCCTGGATGAAGTCTGTGCGGGCTTCGCCGATAGTCAATAACTCACTGTCGGCAAAATGGCCGTCCTTCTTGAGCTGGCAATAGTCCTGCTGACGAACATCGGCCAGATAAGCGAGCGAGCCGCTAGAGGTGATCTGGACAATAGTGCCGCCCCAATTGGCCAGATAAGCCAAGTTGACATAAAAGCCTCCTAACTCATCCTCCAGCGCGAGCCAGTCGCGCATCTCGGCCTGGTAGAGCGGATTTCCGTTGTATTTCCCGCAGTAGTCCTTGGCAGTGAGATATTGTGACATAGCGCGCTGGATGTGGGCGCTCGTCATCATGTCGAACGTGCTGCCTCCCGACAGGCTGTCGGTCAACGCCTGCAAATCATGGAACACGACTTCGTCCAAGCGGCTAGTGTCCTCTCCCTGATGATTCAGGAGCCCATAGGATTTTATGGCAGCAGCCTGCTGCTCATAACGGTTGACAAACTCGTCAACTGTTTTGGCTGAGAATACTTCCATCATGAAGCCGGCCAACGAGTCGATAGAGGCAAATCTCTCATCGGGCACGAATAATTCAACCTTCGCCTTGTCAGGTGACTCGGCAACGGTCTTGCTCTTGTTGCCACATGCCATGCAACTCAAGGCAACACTCAGCATCAACACAACTGCCGCAAACGTGCAAAAATCTTTTCTTTTCATATCGTCAACTGTTCTATCGTCACTGCAAAAGTACAAAAAACAATACAATACACAACGACTCATTGATTTGAGGTGAAGTTTTTCTTTCCGGCAATCGTTGCATTGCGCCGCAGGGTCTTGAGGCGCAGGCGCGAGATGGCGCTGTGGGCAAAGGTGCGCTTGAAGTCGCCGCCTGTCATGGCGGCAATGCGCTCCTGCGTCAAGGTCATCACCGCCTCGCTGGGAGCAAAGTCGGCCACACGGGTCGCTGTGGCATGGGCATTGTGCGGACAGCACAGCTGGCACTCGTCGCAGCCTACTACTCTATTGCCGATGACATTACCCACCCAGTCGGGCAGCCGTTCGTCGTGATTCTCGATCAACAGGCACGAGAGGCAACGGGTGGCATCCACGGCACCATCACTGCCCAGGGCTCCCGTGGGGCATGCCTTGACACACTTGCCGCAGTCACCGCAGGAGCCAGTGCACGGCTCGTCGGGTTGCAACAGGGCCGTGGTGACAATTTCGCCCAGGAAGAAGAAAGAGCCCTTGCCGGGGATGATGAGGCAGTTGTTGCGGCCGATGAAACCGAGGCCCGCCTGCTGGGCCCAGTAACGCTCCCGGATGGGTGCCGAATCCACACACGGGCGGGTGGCGCATTGCGTGATTTCCTCGATGAAATGGGCCAATTCGGTCAATCTCTCCCGCAAGACCTCATGGTAATCGCGGCCGTAGGCATAGTAGGCGACCCGCAGCGTTCCATCGGGCTGGAACCGTGCCGGGTAATAGTTCAGTGCCAGCGAGATGACCGTCCTCGCCCCCTCGAGCAGCATCGACGGGTCGCGGCGCAGGTCGCGATGCCCCGCCGCCCACTGCATGCAGCCATGGTGTCCCTGTTCCAGCCAGCGGTCATACCGCTCCACGGCCTCTTCGTTGACCGGCGTGGCTGCGGCAAAGCCACATGCGTCAAATCCCAGGCTCAGGGCCTGGGATTTGATCTGGGATGATATGTCACAGCTCGGGGATGGCATCGAACTTGTAGCCCTTGCTCTGCAGCCACTCGATGGCACGGGGCAAGGCATATTTCATGTTTTTCTCGGCCTTGAGCGAGTCGTGGAAGACGATGATCGAGCCGTTGCGGGCGTAGCGCTTGACGTTGTTCAGCACCTGCTCGCCCGTGAGCTTGCGGCTGTAGTCACGCGTGACCAGGTCATACATGATGATGGCAAAACGTGACCTTAGCACCTTGCTCTGCCCCCAGCGCAGCAGCCCGTGTGGCGGGCGGAAGAGGGTGCTGCCGATGAGCTCGTTGGCACGGAAGACGTTGTGCAGGTAGTGCTTGGTGCCCACGTGGGCGCCCTGCAGGTGGCTCATCGTGTGGTTGCCCACACTGTGGCCGCGGCGGCGCACCTCCTCGAGCAGCTCGGGGTGCCGTTCCACATTCTCGCCCACCATGAAGAAGGTAGCCTTCACACCATAGCGGTCGAGCGTGTCGAGCACCCAGGGCGTGACCTCGGGGATCGGCCCGTCGTCAAAGGTCAAATAGACCGTGTGGTCGCGCTTGTGGATGCGCCACACGGTCTCGGGAAATATCATTCGGTAGATCAGGGGAGGACGTTCAACTAACACGATTCAATGATGATTGATTCATGGGTTGTGGACATCACTCCTCGCCACCCAGCAGTTCGCTGATGCCGCCCTGCTGCTGTGCTTGTTGCTCACGCTCGGCCTGCTGCCTCCTGAGCATGGCCTCGTCATAGGACTTCTGGTAGTTCTGCAGGCGCTCGACGTTCACACCAGCGGCAGCCAGTTTGCCCATGATGCTGTTATAGTCCTCCTCACCGCACTGGCGGTAGTAGTCCTGCAACATGAATACCACATACTGCTGGTCGATGAACTTGTCGGTCGTGGTCAGGCGGGAGTACTGCGAGGCATCCAGCGTCTGATAGAAGCGCAGGTAGCTGCCATAGCGCAAGATCTCGCTCTCGAGCAGTTTCTTGGCCTTGTCGCGGCAGTCCTTGTGGCTCTCGCTGAGCGAAGCCAGGTTGTAGTAGGTGTTGGCCACCTGCTCACCCATCTGCACGGTGAACGGCGAGACGTTGGTGGGCAGTTTCTCCATCATCAGGTCGAGGATGGTGCCGGCCTTCTTGTAGCGGTCGGCGACATATGCTTCCTGGGTCATTCCGGCAGGGATGGTCAGGTCGCCGTTGACGGCCATGTTGCCCTCGTTGATCAAGGCAACAGCCAGGTCGAGCATAGCGCTGCGCATGGTGGTGACCATGCGGCTGACGGTCTCGTCGAGGTAGAGCGAGCCGGGCTTGGCGGTGTCAAGGCCACCCCACTTGAACTTGTTGACCACGTTGTCATACATGATATCGGTCGAAACGCCGCTCTCGCCGGGATCCGTCTGATTGAGCAGCGGGGTCACCTGGTAAACAAGGCCCGTGAGACGCAGGTAGGGATCCAGACCCAGGTAATAGCTGCTGGGCACGGTCATGGCGAAGTAGCAGGGGCGCTTCCAGCCCTCGTTGATGCTGTTGGCGATGATGTCAAACGACATCAGCTGGCTGGCGGTCATGCCGGGTCCCATGCGCTGCAGGTCGAGGTTGATCGACGGCTCGACGATGTCGCGCTGCTCCTCGCGGACAACGCCGGCCTTGATGGCCTTGTCCGCATCAATGGGCATATATACCTTGGCATAACGGATCTCGTTGATGCCATAGTTGTTCTGCTTGCTCTCGGGGCCATAGACATGTGCCAGGGACTCGAGTGCGCTGACAGCCGAGTCGGCCGGCTGCATGAAGTAGCAGAACTGGCGCTCATCGTAGGCATAGGTGTTTTTGTCGGCCGACATGGGCAGCGGAGCCGACTCATAGGCTGCACGCTGCATCTGGCTGATGTACCAGTCGGTGGACAGGTAGCTCAGGTTGACGGCGCGCACGTCGGTGCGGTAGCCCTCGACCTCCTGCAGGTACCACAGCGGGAAGGTGTCGTTGTCACCGTTGCAGAAGATAATACCGTTGGGGGCGACGCTGGAGAGGTAGTTGCGGCCGAAGTCGCGGGCTGCCGTCCTGCCGCTGCGGTCGTGGTCATCCCACGTCTGGCTCACCATCTGCAAGGGCACGATCAGTCCCACGATGGCGGCACAGGCAGCGACAGCGGTGGCGATGCCGCCACGGTTGGCGCTGGTATCGGCCAGGGCATCCTCCTGCTTGGCCTCTTTCTTACCTTTCTTCTTGAGGAACCACATTACGAGGCTCCACAGGCCAGCGACACCCATGCCGACCCAGATGCTGAAGGCGTAGAACGAACCAGCGTAGGCGTAGTCACGCTCACGGGGCTGGCTCGGGGTCTGGTTCAGGTAGAGCACGATGGCGATGCCCGTCATGAAGAACAGGAAGAAGATGACCCAGAACTGCTCGATGCCGCGGCGGCCGCGATAGGCTTGCCACAACAGGCCGATGATACCCATCAACAGCGGCAGCAGGTAGAACACGTTGTGTCCCTTGTTGCCCTTGCCCAGGTCATCGGGCAGCAGGCTCTGGTCACCCAGGCGCGGATTGTCGATGAACGAGAAGCCCGAGATCCAGTTGCCATGGGTGATCTCGCCCATGCCCTGGAGGTCATTCTGGCGACCGGCGAAGTTCCACATGAAGTAGCGCCAGTACATATAGCTCAACTGGTAATCGACAAAGAAGCGCAGGTTCTCCATCATCGTGGGCTTCATCTTCATCTCCTTGCTGGCCGGATTGCCGTTAGCATCGAGTTGGGTCGTGGCCTCGACTTGGGTTCCCTGCATGCCCAGCCACTCGACATACTCGCGCTCGTGCTTGTCATCATGGATGCGCGGGAAGAGCATGTTCTGTTCGGGGCTGTATTGATAGATCTGCTTGTAACCCAGCTCCTTGTAGCGGTCGGGCTGGTCGGGTGACGCCTTCACCTCGGGGGCATACTGCATGGGGCCTTCCTTGGTGGCAGGCTGCATGGTGCCGTTGCTGCCGGGGCGGTACATGACATCGCTGTAGAGCGTGCGGCCATAGAGCAGCGGGGTCTCGCCATACTGCTCACGGCTCAGGTACTTGGCCAGGGAGAAGGTGTTGTTGGGCGAGTTCTCGTCCAGCGGGGTATTCTGCGAGCTGCGGATCAGGATCAGCGCATAGCAGCTGAAGCCGATGAAGATGACCAGGATGCTCGACACGATGTTGGCCAGCACGCGAACGGGCACCTTCTGGCAGAACTTGAACAAGTAGACGCACAGGGCGATGAACAGCACCAGGGGAATGAGCATGCTGTCGCCGAGCAACAACACACCTGAGAGCAGCACTGCCAGGGCAAACGACAGCTTGATGCGCAGGTTGCTCTTGTTGCTGTAGAGCTCCCACAGCGACCAGGCCAGCACGGCCAGCAGCACGATGGCATAGGCCAACACGCCCGAGTTGAACGACATGCCCAGCGTGTTGACAAAGAAGAGGTCAAACTTCTGTCCCCACTCGACAAATCCCGGCTCCAGGCCGTAGAGGATCAAGCCCACAATGACAAACGACACGAGCAGCGTCAGGCACGAGCCCTTCAACGTCGAGTCCTTGCCCTTGAGGCGGCACTGGCGGTAGTAGAACACCAGCGAGATGGCGGGGATGCACAGCAAGTTCAACAGGTGGACACCCAGCGATACACCGAAGACGTAGGCAATCAAGATGATCCAGCGGTCACTGCCAGGCAGGTGGGCACGGTTCTCCCACTTGAGGATGAGCCAGAACACCAGCGCCGTGCAGAACGACGAGAAGGCATACACCTCGGCCTCGACTGCACTGAACCAGAAGGTGTCACTCCACGTGTAGGCCAGCGCACCGCAGATGCCACTGCCCATCACCACCAGGTACTGGGCCAGCGTCATCTTGTCCTCCTCACCGTCCTTCACCACCAGTTTCTTGACCAGGTGGGTGATGGACCAGAAGAGCAACAGGATGGTAAGGGCGCTGAAGATGGCCGACATGGCATTGACGCACTTGGCCACGGCCATCACGTCATTGCCGGCAAACTTGCTGGCGAAGTTGGCAGCGAGAATAAAAATCGGGTTGCCAGGCGGGTGGCCGATTTCGGTCTTGAAACCTTGGGCGATAAACTCCGGGCAGTCCCAGAAGCTGGCGGTCGGCTCGATGGTCAGCAGGTAGGTTGCCGCTGCCACTACAAAGGTGAGCCATCCCAGCGTGTTGTTGATGAGCTTGTACTTCTTCATCGTTTTTCTTTTTCTTGTGAAAACTTGTTTTATTTCGTTTGTTGGTTGATTTCCAAATACCAAACGACAAAATTACGCATAATCTTTGAAAACCGGGCACACTATCGGCCGAAATCAACCAAAATTAACCACAACCACCCGATTATTAACAGTTCCCATACCCCACACCACACTAACAAACGGGCCTCACGCAAAGCCGCACCGTTTTTCAATCGTCAGGAGATTGTCTCAATCAGAATACTCAGATTAATCTGTAGTTAAAAAAATGTTGTTGCGTTGTCAGCTGGCAGATGCAAATACCTAATTCCTTGAACATGTCTTGAAACGCGCATCACACGATTAATCCAGTCCATCAAGCAGGATGAATGCTGCCCAATACTTAGGGCTGCCATATCGGCCGCCGTTGCACTGGCGCAGGTAGCACTGAGCCGCTAGTAACGCCTCTCGTTTCGATTTGCCATCGAGCAGGTTGCGGTAGAATTCGGTCATCAGCAACTGCGTGGCCATGTCGTCAACGGCATGCAAGCTCATCAGCAGAGTCCGCGCGCCAGCTTTCTTGAAACCACGTTGTAGGCCATAGACACCATCGCTCTTCACGTCGCCCAGCGCCGTCTCGCACGCCGACAGCACTACCAGATCCAGTCCCGATAGGTCCATCGAGGCGATTTCCAGCGACGTGAGGATGCCGTCATCCCTCTCCTCGTCGCTCTCTTCTCCCAACAGGACATTGTTGGCTCCGGCAAACAACAGTCCAGAGCGCAGCAGCTCCTTGTCAGTCACGGTGATATCGGCACTGGCAGCCGAGATTATGCGAACATCGCGCATTATCGAGTTATCATCACCCTCTGACAGATAGAAACCGTGGGTGGCGATATGCAAGACATCAACAGTGTGTCCAGTGAGTGACTTGAAAGTGGTCTCGGTTCCCTCGCTATCGGTATAGGTGGTCACTTTGTCATAGGAGCCTCCAGGGCCCGATAGAAGTCTCTGAATTGAATTGACCTCTTGCTTGGTGCCAGGCAGATAGTCAAACCCGGCAATCGAAGTCCTGGCTTGCCTGTCCAGCGAGAACACTGAGCGCAGGCCACCCGGCACGGCCTTTGCAGTGCCGTCACCCATCGTGTCATAGTCTAGGCCGCCAAACAGGACTGCGGCATGGGCTGCCCGTTGGGCTTGGCGAATGAAGTACGGGTCGCGCCTGATGACCACCTCTCGGGTCGAGGATAGCCTGTAGAGCGCATATTTCTCAGTCATGGTCTGGCCTGTGGATGGATCCATCACCGACTCGACGGCAATGTTGTAGAGCTGTCCTGCAGGAGAGAAAAAGACTTTGTCAGCACCCCTCAGATAAGGCTCCAGAGGCTGCCAGATGCGAAAATACAAGCTGTCGGCATCATCCAGTTGAGTATCAAGGCACAAAGGGACGATATCGGGCACCTGTTGGCCATAGCGAATGACAGCGGCAAGGTACTCGGTGTGTTTTATCTGCTCAGAAGCCACAAACTCAATGGCCACCTCCCCTTGATGCAGATTGCGTTGCAGATTCTCGAGCCCGATATTGACGCGCCTCTTGTAGTCACCATAGGCCATCGACAATTGCATCACTCTCTTGTCCAGTTCATCAATCGAGTCACTCAAGAGCTTGATCTTCCCTTTGATATCTGGGCGATCCCTGAATTCAAGCAGGTTATTTAGGCGTTTTTTCAGGTTGAGCAATTGCTTGTATTTATTGATAGCAGATGAGTCTCGGCTACTCAGAATGATCTGGCTGATCGCAAGATTAGTCTCGAGGCTGGTGTTCTTGGATAGCAGTGTTCCATCATAGGCTTGCGCTCTTAATCTCTCATCTTCATTATAGGTAGCAATCACGGGCAAATCGTTTGCCATCCATTGCTGTATATCATCGTAATATCTTTCATTAGAAGATAGTAAATCGAGTGAGAGGTTTGCCAGTTGTGTTGCTGATTGTTTGTTTCCCAAGCGTAGCTCATAAGTCGCACACTCGGCAGCGATAATACTCTCGGTGATGGAATCACCAATCGCCTGTAATGTTGTGAGAGCAATCGAGTCATTGCCCAATGCGCTGTTGTGACGTGCCAGGACACGGCTTACTTCTATGATGTTATCCAGTTCCTGGTAATTGTATTCGTACTGGTTGTGGTGAAGCCAAAGTCGTTTCAACAGCCTGGATGCAAACTTGACGCAAGCCGAATCATTGCTAGTCGCTGAGTAATAATCAACCAATCGTTGCATGGAACGCTCAACATTGCCACAATATCCATGCTGTTGAAACAATGATGAATAGTAGTCTTCCTCAATGCGGATAGCTTGTTGCGTTTGCTTTATTTGATTCAGACTATCAACTTCCTGTCGCATTTTCACGAAATGGTAACCGGGGTAATCTTTCTGATTGCCTAGTCCTTCTAGATTAACAACTAGATTGTCGGATAATGGTTTTTTAGGCTTATGGATGAACCGCATCGACGGCTTTGCCACTTCTGTCAAGCAATCTTCCAAGTCCTTGAACGGTATTTTTGCCAGGTAAATCCCATCAGTATAAATTCTTGACAAGTCATAAGGTTGGAAGCAGAAAACGAGACCATCGGGCATTAACGCACATGGCGCATAGATTGCTTCAGGGAACTCTTCGTGATAATAGATTGAATCGCCATTTCTCCAACAAGCTTTAGCCTCAGTGAAAATCTTTTCCTGCAAGAGCCGATTCACTTTATCGACGGCATCGGGTTGAACAAAATCTTGAAGTGTAAGAGAATTGCCTGTTTCCTTGTCATAGGTGCGGTAAATCAAGGTCATACCCCCATGTGAGCCTCCAAGATCAATGACATCAGCGCATCGGTAGGTAACCAGACGCTTGGATTGGGCAATTTTGCCGAATGATAAGTACAGCTCAAAGGGTCCGTCCATGTCAGGATCATAGCTAGCTGACTGGCTTCGCATCCTCGATAAGTAATAGGCATACATACCTAGAGGAGAGATATCGTCAGCTGATTCGTAGGCATCAATAGAATGCTTGAAGTATAATGCTGTTTCTTCTTGTAGTAGATTACTTATCCAGTAGCGGACATTTTGTCCTAAAGGAGTTTTCTCGGTCGGATATTCTATCTGCAACTCGACATGATACTTGATTTCATGGTTAACATCGTTTTCCCATGTGAACTGATAGTGTTGGCCTGTGTTTGTGCTCTTACCCTCTCCCGATATGATGTTCTTTATCAGCCTATAGGCGGTTTGAGGTGTAAAAGCATGGAAATTGTATCCATCAAAGTATTCAAGTTCGGAATCCTTTTCTCCATATTGGAAGTAAGAAAGTAATGGCAGCTCATAGACCATTCCGTCTGAATTGACTAGAAGTTGCCGTTCGTATGTCTCATAGGCGATGAACCAATCCTTATCTTGATACCGTGAAAGAAAATAGTAGAAGTTTAGTGGCTCGTCATAGCTGACGGGAACTATTTTTCCAGTAGAAGCATCGAGAATCCATGATTTGTTGGCTTTCTCTAGGGCATAGTAGCGTTGTGTTAAGTCTATTTCCTGAATCGATTCAAATTGAGGCTCTGCCAGGAGTCTCAACTGGCGGTCGTTGCAGGCTACAATCCCATATCGCGTGCCGTCTTCAGTAACTTGCAGGCAATTATAACCAAGTCCCATGACAATTTTTAATTCTGCTACAGATTGTGTCATGCTATTGTTTGAGAAGACTGTACCCAAGCGGTTATACTGGGAAATAGCCAATTTGGGAATCAGATATTGGTAGTTGTATATCCTGTTGTCAACCAGGATGCTATCACCATCGGCAGGAGAGAAGAGAATGCAACTGGCTTGATCGTCCAGTAAATTGCCACGTGTGTCAATGATGTATGCACCCAGTTGCAGAATACAGCATGTGGAGTCGCGGGCTAGTACAATCAGGTTATCGTTGTGAGTGGAAAATGGGTATGTGTGGACAATCTGATGTTGAGTTAAATCATAGAGCAGGGTTACATCATGATAGTTCAAATAGGCAAAATGCTCGGTGGAATCGACACCTGCTTCATCAAAAACTGCAGGGAATAGTATTTCGTCTTTGTCGCCCGATAAGGCAAGTCCTGCAGCCGGAAGATTGTTTGCTTGCCTTGCGTGGTTTGTTGTGATGTAACATCGCTGTTTTATTCGCTTGAAGTAAATAGGGTTATCATCTTGCAGGGCGCAGAGAGTGTATAACTCTTTAATACTCTTGGTGAAGGGAGCCTCGTAGCCGAGCGAGTCAAATGCTATAGTCCAGGCTTTTTCGCTGGCCTGGATGGCTTGGCTGTATTCCCTCATGTATAAGTAGCAAATGGATTCGTAATGCCAGATGTGGGCCATCTTCAAACTGTTCACTCCATAAGCTGGAAGATAGTAGCCTTCGCTCCGTTTTAGGAGTTCCAGCCCGCGTTCAACGTTTGTGCGGTTATGCAGTAGTTGGAGCGCCTCGGTGATGAGGGAGTCGGCTTCTTGTTGGGTATGGGCTAGTGTCGCCTGTAGGGCCAGGATGGCGGTGATGGTGAAGAGGAGGAATCGTTTCATAGTAGTGGTCTAGCGGTGCGGGTGGATGTTGCGGAGGGCTGCGTCCAGGTCGGGGCCGCTGTAGGTGACCATGCCGGTGGAGTCGGTGACGGCAAACCAGGGCATGGAAGTTGGCCCTAGCAGCTGGATGCCTTGTTCAAGGGGGCCACCGGGAGCCCAGTAGTGTTTCCAGCGGTTAGGGTCATTAGCGATGGTGTTGTGCCAGCGCAGGGTGTCGCTCTCGGCCAGCACGTCGATGACGCTGACATCCTCGTCCAGGTCTTGCAGCTTGCTGACGATTGCGTTGCGGTTCTCTTGTGGGTTTACCCACAGGCTGATGAGGCTGGTATGCCCGGTGAGGTGTATCTCTTCAAAGTCGCCACCGTGCTTGATGAGTGTGAGGTCCATCAAGCGCGGCATGTGGGCGCTGGCATTGGTGGCACCCTTGATGTCGATGCCACGGGTGAGCGACTCAGGACGAGCCTTGGCATCGATGCTCTTGAGCAGTTTTTCAACCTTGGCGCGGTCGCTGTAGTCACGGTAATCGGCCACAAGCAGCACGGTCGATAGCATGTCGGCAGGGTGTTCCCGCACATATTTCTCGATGGCGGCATCCAGACGGCTGGGATTGGGATCGGTATAGAATGCCGCATGCTCGTCACGGAAGAGTTGCCAGTCCTCGTTGACACGGCCGCCCTTGACCTTGACACCCATCGCCTTGCTGCCGTCGCCCTTGACCTTGATGTGGTCGCCGCCAGTGGCAACCATCGAGACCAGTATCTCGCCTTTAGGGTTCAGCATGTTAACGATGACAGGCTGCGTGGTAGCGCCCTTGAAGGAGAAGTGCCCCTTCTGGTCTAGGATGACCGACTCGTCGATGAAGCCTGAATCCCCGGTGAAAACCACTCTTACTGCCACATTCTCCAGTCCCGAGATGTTGCCGTCGATCTTGAAGCTGTTACCACTGCACGAGGCCAGCAAGGCCACCATCATCACCACCACCATATAGCATATCCGTTTCATATCCATCGCTAGCCCTCTAAATTGTTATCTATTAACTGTTAACTTCCCTCCAGTCCCCGTTCTCCTTGATGAGGGCCACAAGGCGGTCGATGGCATCCTCCTCGGGGATGTTCATCTCGACGCACTGCCTGCCCTTGTACAAGCTGATGCGTCCTGCCGCGGCACCCACATATCCGTAGTCGGCATCGGCCATCTCGCCGGGACCATTGACGATACAGCCCATGACACCTATCTTGAGGTGGGTGAGGTGGGCCGTCGCCTGCTGGACACGCTGTACGGTTGATTGCAGGTCAAACATGGTTCTGCCGCATCCCGGGCAGGAGATGAATTCGGTCTTGGTGATGCGCTGGCGGGCCGCCTGCAGGATACCAAAGGCATAGCGCACCACGTCGGCCTTGTTATGGCAGTTGGGTGCCTCGAGCCAGATGCCGTCGGCACGGCGGTTGAGCATCACAGCACCCAGGTCGGTACCGGCCTTGACCTGTAGCCACTCGCTGGAGCTGTCGGCATAGTTGTTGCGCATCACGACGGGACAATGGATGCCAGCCGAGTCGAGGGCATGGGTGATGGCCTGCTGCTCGCCAGGGATGTTCTTCCCGACGGGGGTGATGACCAGCACAGTGTCCTCACGGCCCCGCAAGAAATCCAGTCGGCCGACCGGTGTGGTTGCGGGCAGCTGCAGGAAGCGTACGGTTGCCTCGGGGCAGCGGTTCCACTCGCCCAGGGTCAGCAGCGGGTAGGCATTGCGCTCGCCATGCCAGCAGCCCAGCGGAACCAAGAAACGGTGCATGCCGTCGATGAGTCCGTCGGCGCTATAGTATAAATCGGGCTGAACCGCGCACTCGCTGTCCAGCTCATCCGGGCGGTAGCTGGCAATGACCACCGGGGGCTCCGTGCCGCCGATGCGGCTATCGACTGTCACCGTCTCGCGTCTTGCAGGGCACAAGGGGTCATATCCCTCGCTGTAGCTGCCCTCAAGGGGCTCGTGGCCCTCGCGCTGGGCAATATAGTCCACGAGTTTGCGGGCAACAGGAATCTCAAGCTCGGGATCCTCGCTGAGCGAGACGCGGATGGTGTCTCCCAGACCCTCGGCCATGAGGGTGCCGATGCCCACGGCGCTCTTGATGCGTCCGTCCTCGCCGAAGCCAGCCTCGGTCACGCCCAGGTGCAACGGGAAGTGCATGTCCTCGCTGTCCATCGCCTTGACCAGACGGCGCACCGCCTCGACCATGACTACGACATTAGAGGCCTTCATTGAGATGACCACATCGAGGAAGTTTTCCTGCACAAACACGCGCAGGAACTCCATCACGCTCTCGACCATGCCCGCCGCCGTGTTGCCATAGCGGCTCATGATGCGGTCGCTCAACGAGCCGTGGTTCACACCCAGCCGCACGGCGGTGTGGTGCTCACGGCAGATGGCGATGAACGGCAGCAGCGCTTCGCGGATGCGTTCCAACTCGGCCTGGTACTCTTCGTCAGTGTATTCCAGCTGCTTGAAGGTGCGTGCCGGGTCCACAAAGTTGCCCGGATTGATGCGTACGCCTTCGCACACCTGTGCTGCGGCCAGGGCGGCCTGCGGGTTGAAGTGGATGTCGGCGATGAGCGGGATGTGGCACCCCTGTGAACGCAGCACCTGGGAAATATCACCGATGCTATGGGCTTGTTTCACACCCTGAGCCGTCAGCCGCACGTAGTCGGCACCGGCATAGGCGATGCGCTGGCACTGCGCGGCGCTGGCTTCCACGTCATCGGTGGCGGTATTGGTCATCGACTGGACACGCACGGGCCACTCACTGCCCATGCTGATGCCACCCACATTGACGCTCACGGTAGATCGACGTTTATAGTTGAATATCATTGTTTCTCGGTCTGGTTGATTGTATTCTTGTTATCTGTTTTTTCCTGATTTCATGGTTGTTATCCCAGCAGGCGCATAGTCAGGGACACACACATGAAGCCGACGACAGCTCCGGCAAGCACCTGCCAGGTGTCATGGCGCTTGAGCACGAGCCTAGACGACCCCAGCAGCCCTGCCACGATGATGGCGAGGCACAGCAGCCACATCATGTCAAAGGCGCTCAGTCCCTGCACGTGTATCTGATAGATGAGGGCCACGACACCGCCGATGCCTGCCATGTGGGCGCTGATCTTCCACTTCAGGTTGATGACCGCCATCACCAGCACAGTGATGGCCGACCCCACCATGAACGACACAAACCACAGCGGCGAGTGGCAATAGTACAGGTAGTAGGCCGCCACACCGTAGCACAAGGCGGCAAACAGGTAAGGGAAAAAGCGTTGCTCACGCACCTCGACGTGAAGATCCTTGACCAGCTTGAAGTGCCGCAACACACTCAGGAAGATGAGCGGGATGATGCAGGTGATGCCCATGCACACGAGCAGCACGGCCACACGGCTGCCATAGGGCAGCAGGCACAATACCGAGGCCCACAGCGCGACAAACACGCCGTAGGTGGGCATCAGCAGTGGACTCAGCACCGCTTGCAGCAGGTGGGAAAGACCCGCGATGAATTTGTTGATGGAGTATTGTTTCATTTCAGTCTTGGGTTGCTATCGAAGCGTTATTTGGCCATCTTGCGCCTGACGGTACTGCTGGGAATGTCGAGCGTGTCGCGGTACTTGGCCACCGTGCGGCGCTCGAGTTTATAGCCCATGGCCTTGAGCTTCTCGCACAGGGCATCATCGCTCAGCGGGTGGGCCTTGTCCTCGGCATCGACGAGCTTCTTGAGATCATCATAGACCTCGTGTCTGGAGGCACCGTTGATGTCCTCGCTGAAGAATGACTTCAGGCTCTTGATGCCCCACGGTAGCTGCACATACTTGTTGCTCACGGCCCTGGAAACGACCGAAACATCCTTACCGATCATGTCGGCGATGCGCTGCTGTCCCAGGGGCTTGAGGTCACGCTCGTCGCCGCTCTTGAAATAATCTTGCTGGCATTCCACGATGGCCTTCATTGTGTTGAACAGCGTTTCCTGCCGCTGCTTGAGCACCTCGATGAACATGCTGGCACGCTGATAGGCGTCCATGATCTGCTTTTTCTCCTTGTTCTCCTTGACACTGAGCGGGCTGGCACTGTGGTAGCGCTCATTCATCAGCGCATAGCTCTCGCTGATCTGCAGGGTGGGAATGTTGTTGCGCAGGGTCACCGTCAATCTGCCACCTTCCTCGTCAAGTTCGACATCAAAGTCGGGTGTCACCTGCTGGGTCAGGTAAGAGCGCGAGCCGACGGCATTGCCGGGGTGCGGGTCAAGTCCGCGCCTGATGTGGCGCTTGAACACTTCTTTAAGGTGCTCCTCACTGATGTTCATCCGCCGGGCTATCGTGCCGAAGCGCATGGCCGCCATGTCGTCAAAGTACTTGTCCACCATTGTGATGGCGATATCGCAGTCGGCGCTCTGGGGCTTGCGGCGCAACTGTAGCAACATGCACTCGCGCAGGTCCCGGGCGGCGATACCGGGGGGATCCATTGTCTGCACCATGCTGAGCACGTCATCGACCTGCCTCGTGTCGACGATGTAACCATCGTTGAATGTCACGTCATCGGCAATCTCGCTCGTGCTGCGGCGCAGGTAGCCGTCATCCTCGAGGTTACCCACGATGGCACGGGCAATCACCTGCTGGGTCTCATCGAGTTCCATCTCACCCAGCTGGTCGAGCAAGCTCTCCTGCAGTGTCTTCTCGCTCACTGCTGTCGGGGCGTAGTACTCGTCGTCGCGGCTGCGGTTGTTGGCGAAGTAGCGGTACCAGGCGATGGTGTCATCGTCCCCGCTGGAGTCGCTGCCTGGGTCGTCGGCCATGGGGCGGTCGTCCTGTTCGCGGTTATTACTGTCCTGGTGGCTGTCGTTGCCATACTCGTCGTTGTCGTCCGACTTCTTCTCGAGGGCCTGTATCTCGTTGACTTTGTTATCGATAAACTCGGCCATCTCGGCATCATTCTTCTCGAGCACCAGTCCCAGCATGCGTTGCTGTTCCAGCGCCAGTCGTTGCGTCTGCGTCTGCTCTTGAGTGAGTGATTGTTTAGCCATTGTCGTCAGTGGATTATTTGTCTTTAACCCACAAAGGTACATAATTCTTTTCGTTTTCTTGTCCTAAGTCTCAAGTTTTTCATGGGACGGTGTTAAAATGCCATCAGCAGGGAGATGGTGGCCCCGTGAATGACGCGGGTAGCGGATGGGATTACTGTAATGTGTAGGGAAAGGCTGACTATTGGTTGAAAATTCTTCAAAAGTGGTTGTAATGTAACACATTTATTATATATTTGCAGCAACAATGATTTAAAATGACTGGAAAATGAAAAAGATTTACATGACAATGTTGGCAGCTGTGATGCTGCTGGGTAGTGGTTGTACTACTGGATTGCTCAATGGATTAGGCTCTGGAACGACAGGAGAATCTGGGAATAGCACTCTGGGTAATGTGCTGGGTAGTGTGCTGGGTGTGTTGGGCTCTCAGAACACCGTTGACGGGCTGCTGGGCCTGGTTATCGGCAGTGTCAAGGTGCAGGAGAGTGAACTCTACGGCACATGGTACTATACCGAGCCGGCATGCGCCTTTACCAGTGAAAACCTCCTGGCCAAGGCCGGTGGCGCTGTCGCTGCCGAGAATTGCAAGGAGAAATTGGTCCCTGTCTATAACAGTGTAGGCATCAACGCCCAGAACACCCAGTTCCAGTTTACTCAGGATCACCAGTTTGCCGGTAAAGTGAAGGGAATCCCCCTGAGCGGCAGCTACACCTATGACCCGTCGAGCGGCACCCTGCGTCTGCAGACGATGCTCTTCTCGACCAATGCCTATATCACCCGCACGACCAGCGGTCTGGGCCTCACCTTCGAGAGCAAGAACCTGTTGAAGGTGCTTCAGGTGGCCGCAGCGATGAGTGGCAACAGCACGTTGCAGACTGTCGGTGACTTGAGCAAGCAGTACGATGGTGTGCGCTTGGGCTTTGATATCGCCCCTGCCAGGTAAAAGATCCAGGGGGGATTCAAGCCCCCCGCCAAATTATTTCTTGAGAGAGAATTCAAAGCACAGTCCGCCACCTTGAGCGGGGTGTGCTTTAATCGTGCCGCCATGCAGCACTACAGCGTTCTTGACGATGGCCAGCCCCAGTCCGGTACCGCCCAGCGAGCGGCTGCGCCCCTTGTCAATGCGGTAGAACCGCTCGAAGATGCGGGCGAGGTGTGCATCGCTGATGCCCGCACCGTTGTCGGCAAAGGTGAACCGCCAAGCCTTGCTGTCCTCTTGAGCCGTGATGCGGACGGTCACATCGGTGCCTGCATAGTTGATGGCATTGTCCATCAGGTTGCGGAAGATGCTGTATATCAGTGACTCGTTGCCATTCACGATGATGCCGTTGGGTAATTCGTTCATTATCTGGATATCTTTTTGCCGAGCGGCAAGGGCCGTCTCCTGGATGACATCGGCAACCAGGTGGTTGACATCCACACTTTCCATCTTGATCTTGTCGGCGGCATAGTCCATGCGGTTCAGCGTGGACAGATCCTGCAGCAACGCCGTGAGGCGGCGTGCCTGGGACTGAGAGCGTTCCAGAAACTGGCGCTGGGTTTGCTGGTCCATGTCGGGATGTTCAAGGATGGTGTCGGTATAGCCCAGGATGCTGGCTACGGGTGTCTTGAGCTCGTGGGCGATGTTCTGGGTGAGTTCACGGCGCAACTGGTTCTCCTTGTCGGCCTGTTCGCGGCTGATACGCGCGTCCACGCGCTTGGCATAGTGGTGCAGCATCACGCCCAGAACGAGCATCACCCCGATGGAGAAAATGAGCAGATGCCAGTCGCTGGACTCCTCAAAGGGCAAGATGAACTTGCGGTCATAGTCTTCAAAGAGGATAAAGATCATGGCGTAGATGAAGAAAATCGTCATCACGCCCAGGAACATCTTGCGGCCTTCGGACAACTTCTTCATCACACGACAAACAAGTAGCCGAAACCGTGGCGCGTGATGATGCACGACGAGTAACGGCCGATTTTCTTGCGCATGCGCGTAATGTTCACGTCAACGGTGCGGTCGGTGACGACCACATCACGGGGCCACACCCTGTCTAGCACGTCCTGGCGCGAAAACACTTTCCCGCGATGGCCCAGCAGCAGGTGAAGCAGGTCAAATTCGGTTCTGGTCAATGAGACAGGCTGCCCGTCGACAGTCACCGTCATCTTGCCCAAGTCCATGACCAGCCCCTCATAGCTCAGCAGGCTGGCATCGGAGTCGGCCGCGGTAATGGTCGTGCGGGCCAACACGGCCTTAACTCTTGCCAGCACCTCTCTCACCGAGAAGGGCTTGGCGATGTAGTCATCGGCTCCCAGGTCGAAACCGTGCAACTTGTCACTCTCGTCACCCAGTGCGGTGAGAAAGATGACAGGGATGCCTGCAGTGCTGGTGTTGTGCTTGAGGCGCGATGCCAGTTCAAAGCCCGACATGCCGGGCATCATCACGTCAAGCAGCAGCAGGTCATACTGTGACACATCCTTCTCGATGGCTTCTTGAGCTGAGTGAGCAACATCGGCCTGATATCCCGCGGCAGTGAGGTTGAACTGGAGGATTTCGCACAGGTCGCGCTCGTCGTCGATTACTAAAATTCTTTGTTTCATAATTAATTACAAAAGTACAAAAAAATCCTAATTACTAGCCTTTTTACCCATGGAAAGTGCTGAAACAGGCATGGATAATAGGAGAACGTCAATATTTACGGCCAGACCAGCAGACGCTGGAACCATGATGAGGGGGGGCATGGAGATAGACAGCAAGGGCATTGCGAGGCTCTCCATGACCATCTGCATTTTTAGACCCAATAGTGCGACATCAACCCAGTATCAGCAAGCGATCATTTCCCGAAACGGGCTTCCACGACATTGACCACATAGTCACCTAATTTTTCCAATTCACCCAGCAGTTCGCCATAGGCTGTCCCCAGCGCGTACTTGTATTGGTGCTCATCGATTGCAATGGCATTGTCCGACTTGAACCGGTCACGTAATGTGTTCAGCTGGTTCTCGTAGGTGTAGGTGGTCTCCAGGTCATGATCGTTCAGCGGCTTTTCCAGCACGATGTTCATCTGGCTCAAGGCATTGTCACACAATGCTGTCATCTCGTGGAGGTGTTGCAGCATGGTAGCATCGAGTTCCTCTCCCTGTTGTTTGCATCGTCTCGCCGTGCGGGCCAGGCGGTAGCACGAGTCCCCGATGCTCTCTATCTCGCCGATTTCACGCAGCATCTGCCTCACTTTCATCTTGGAGTCATCGCTCAAGTGGCCATCGCTCACCTGTTCCAGGAATCGGGCTATGTTGATTTCGGCTTCATCAGTATAGTTCTCGTCCTGTTCAATCTGCTGGAAGAGTTCTTCAATCCGGTCACCATTTTTCTCGTTGATGATATCCTGGACAAGGCCGAACATGTCCTGAGCCCGGCGGCCAAAATGAGCGGTCTCCTTCTGCGCCTGCATGACGGCTATTTCCGGTGTCTGTATCAAGTTGGCCTTGATGTAGAGCAACTTGAATGATTCATTCTTGTCCTTTTCCTTGTCGGGTAACATCCAGCGCACCACTTTTTCAATTTGTGGAATGAAACCGATCAGTAAAGCCGTGTTGGTCACATTGAAGCACGTGTGGAACATGGCCAGGACGATGGGTAGCCGTTCACGCTGCCCACCGGCCGACGGGTCATATCCCACCAGGTGGCACACCATGTCGACAAACGGGTAGAAAATGCACACAACCCAGATCACGCCGAACACATTAAACAACAGATGGGCAAGAGCGGCGCGGCGGGCCTCGGTGTTGGCTCCCAGTGCAGCCAGATTGGCCGTGGCGGTCGTGCCGATGTTCTCGCCCATGACCAGCGCGATGCCCAGGTAGATGGGGAGCACACCAGTTGAACATAACAATATGGTGATTGCCATCACTGCTGCCGACGACTGCACGATACAGGTAATGACGGTGCCAATGGCCAGGAATATCAGGATGGTGAAGTGGCTGCCCGTGTCAAATGATGAGAAGAAGCGCATGACGGCCTCGTTGTGTTCCAGGTCCAGTTCCTTGCCGGCGCTACTGAGCAGCACCAGCGAGAAGAACATGAATGCGATGCCAAACAGGAAATCCCCCTTATAACGATGCCGCTTGTGATAGATGAGCAGGATGCCTACAAGAAAAGCGGGAAACACCACATTGGTCAAGTCCACATTGTAGCCTAGTGACATGATCCACGCTGTCAATGTCGTGCCGATGTTGGCACCCATGATAACACTAATGGCTTGCCCCAGCGTGAGCAGACCGGCTGATACAAACGACACTGTCATGACCGTTGTCGCCGACGATGACTGCACAGCGCAGGTCACCCCGGTACCCGTCAGCATACCCATAAAACGATTGGTTGTCATGCGCCCTAACACATGGCGCAGTTGGGGGCCTGCCATCTTCTGCAATGCCGTGCTCATCATGCGCATGCCGAATATCAGCAACCCGAGTGTTCCTAGAATTTTGAGCAATATTATTGCATATTGCTGTGTTGTTCCCATATTGATGATAATGATTTTATCTTTTGCAGCTGCAAAGTTACATATAGCTGCAAAGGGGAGCGTTTTCGATTGTATTAAAAACCCGTTACTATTATGTTACATTCATTGCTTGCTATTTCTTTTGGTTGAGAAATATCAATTATTTGTTGAATTCTGCTCTAAATATCACAATTCAAGCCTGTTGTTTGCGTTAAATGATATATATTTGCCATCCCAATGGACGACATCATCAGGACATATGACCCGATTACACTCGATGAAATGAGTGGAATCAAGTTGATGAACCGCACCGACACCAAGTTTGTCACGACGGTTGACCGGCTGCGGCTCCTGTTGCAGCTTGCCCATGATGATTACCGTGCCCAGGACATTGATGGGAATCGCATTGCGTCCTACTATACCGCCTATTTTGACACGCCGGACAACAACATGTACATCGTGCATCAGAACGGGCATGCCGGCCGCCAGAAGCTACGCATCCGTTCCTATGTGGATTCTCACCTCAATTACCTGGAAGTGAAGACCAAGAACAACCATGGCCGCACCAAGAAGAAGCGCGTCAATATGGTTGGTTTTGACCCGTTGAATCCCGACCATGGCATCCGCTTCCTGCGTCAAGATGACCAGTTCAGGGACTACGATGAGTTCTTGCACAAACATCTGCACTATGACCCGACGGTGCTTACCGAGCATCTTGAGAACAACTTCCATCGTATCACCCTGGTCAACAAGGCCAAGACCGAGCGTCTGACCATTGACATGGACTTGAAGTTCCACAATCTCAAGACCGGCAATCGCGCCGACCTCACCGGACTGGTCATCATTGAGCTCAAGCGCGACGGGTTGCAGCCATCGCCCATCCTGCACATGCTGCGTAACCTGCGCATCAAGCCTAGCGGATTCAGCAAGTACTGCATGGGCTCGGCGTTGACCAATCCTGCGCTCAAGCGCAACAACTTCAAGGAGCGCCTGCACATGATAGACCGCTTGCTGGGCACGGTGAGAGCGATCGAGAAATCAACCAACGATCAACATTAATAACTACCATATTATTCAAATTATAAAGTACTATGATACTTCTGCAAGATTTATTAGGATTGGAAGATAGCGCTGTCGATGCCGTGCAGCAAGCCGCCGATTTCAACTTCTTTGATGCTGCTGGCGTGACCGAGATGCTGGTGCGGTTCGGCTTCTTCATGGTAGTGCTGTTCTTTATTGTTTACTTCCTCTATTACCGCAAGACACATCGCCGAGACTATTTCTTTACACTCACCTTACTCAGCGTGAGCATTTTCTTCCTGATTTATCTATTGGGAAGTGTCAAGGTCAAGATTGGCTTTGCTCTGGGATTGTTTGCCATCTTCGGCGTGCTGCGTTACCGCACCGAGACGATTCCTGTGCGCGAGATGTCTTATATGTTCGGTGTCATCAGTCTCTCGGTCATCAATGCACTGGCCGACTCCCTGAGTTTTGTCGAATTGTTGCTGCCCAATGTGGCCATCGCGCTGTTGATATGGCTGTTCGAGGCCCTTGTGCTCAAGGCCAGCCTGGCCAGCAAACTGGTGCTCTATGACCGCATTGAGCTCATTACACCCGAGCGCCGGGAAGAACTGCTAGAAGACCTGCGCAAGCGCACAGGCCTGAATATCACCAAGATTAACGTCGGTTCCATCGACTTCCTCAAGGATACCGCCATCCTCAAGATTGAGTACGAGAATGACGGTGGTGGCGAGAGTCATGTCAACAATACGTTGAAAATACCCAAATACGAATGGCAAGAAGTAAAAGAAAACAACTGATATCGTGCCTGCTGGCATTGTGTGCTGCATTCATCCCGACATCGTCGCTGGCCGACGATGCCGGGCTCGTGGTTAGTGCCGAGGCCTCACACAAGTTCACCAAGCAGCTGAGTGCCGGCTTTGAGGTCGAGTTCCGCTCCCGCAATGATTTCCGCACGGCCGACCGCGTGAGTCTTGGTCCGTCGGTGACCTACAAGCTGCTGCCCTGGCTCAAGGCCAGTGCCGACTATAACCTGCTCATCGACAACAACCGTGAGGACATCAGCTATCATGAGGATGAGAGCTACAACAACTGGCGTCCCAGCTACTGGGGCGTGAGGCACCGCTTCAACGTCTCGCTCACGGCAAGTCACAAGATCGGCCGCGTGGAGGTGAGCCTGCGCGAGCGCTGGCAATACACCTACCGCCCTTCTCGCGTGATCGACAATTTTGACTTCGATGAGTCCATGTGGGAGGATCATGAGGTGCGCGGCAAGGGTAAAAACGTGCTGCGCAGCCGTTTGCAGCTCGATTGGGATATTCCCAAGTGCAAGTTTGACCCGTTTGCCAGTGTGGAGTTCCACACGACGCGAGAGCTCGAGAAGACGCGCTTCATCGTCGGTGTGGAGCACACTATCAAGAAGACGCACGCCTTCAAGGCCTATTACCGCTATCAGCTCACCGGCAGCAGCAGCGACGAGCCCAATATCCATCTGCTGGGCTTGGGTTATACCTATAAATTTTAAATCAGAGGAAAACAAGAGATGATGAGAAAGATATCCTATGGACTGCTGGCAGTAGCAATGGCTGTGACGATGGTGTCGTGTGTCAACGATGACACCGACATGGACGACATCATCGCCCAGTACATGGTGGAGCCTGCCAGCATCGACCTGGACTACAGTGACTTGGCCGAGGTCGCCGATGTCCCCGTCACCGACGAGAACGACTCGGCCTACAACGACTATGTCGAGAATACCACGTGGAACAAGGTCATCAATATCAACTATGCAGGAGATGCCGTTACTGTAACTGGCTCAGTGCCAGGCGTAACCCTTCAGGCTGATGGCGCTCATGTCACTGTGCTGAACATGTCGGGCCCGGTTAAGTTTGTCGTCAGTGGCGCGACGACCGACGGCTCGTTGAAATTCTATGGTGACAAGCGGTTCCAGATTCTGCTCAACGGGGCAGAAATCACCAATCCCCATGGCGCTGCCATCAACAATCAGGGCAGTAAGTCGCTCTATGTTGTCCTGGCCGATGGCACCGTCAACCGTCTTCAGGATGGTGAGACCTATGCCATGGTCGAGGATGAGGACCAGAAGGCGGCCTTCTTCAGCGAGGGGCAGATCATCTTCAGCGGCAGGGGGGAGTTGGATGTGATTGCTGTCGGCCGCGGTGGCATCCGCAGCGATGACTACATCCGTGTGCGTCCTGGAGCAAGGATATCCGTCAACAGCAGTGCGCTCGACGGCCTGAGGGCCAACGACGGTATCATTCTGGATGGCGGCGTGGTCAATATCCAGACCACGGGCACCGGAGCCAAGGGCGTGCGCAGCGGTGGCCCGATGACGGTCAACGGCGGACGGCTTGTTGCCATCAGCACGGGTGATACCCGCCTGGGTGTGACCGACGAGGGCGATGCCGACACTACAGCCTGTGCCGCCCTCTATTGCGACACCCTGCTGACTGTTCATGCAGGCGTGCTCAAGCTCAAGGCTACCGGCGACGGCGGCAAGGGGCTGAACGGCAAGGGCAACATGGACATGCGTGGGGGCTCGATGACGGTTGTCGCCACGGGTACCAGGGAAATCAAGAAGTCCAAGGGAGTGAAGCTGGATGGCAACTTGGGCATCACTGGCGGCTCCTTCTACACC
The DNA here is from genome assembly GCA_017453505.1 of Muribaculaceae bacterium. GTDB lineage: Bacteria > Bacteroidota > Bacteroidia > Bacteroidales > Muribaculaceae > Sodaliphilus. The sequence continues at coordinate 2,070 of JAFTEU010000045.1, read as the reverse complement.
TACAGCCGTCTGAGCGACCCGCTCGAGGTGGCTGGCACGATGAGTGTGGCACCGGGATATGTGACCTATGACCACGAGGTACGGGTCATCACGATAAGTTACCCGGGCTTCTGAGGCGTGCGTGTGATGAGTGTATAGAATGAACAACAATAATATTTTCAGGCTATGAAGAAATTTCTACTTGCGGTAATGGCTTTGGCGATGGGTGTGAGCGCCCATGCCATGACAGGCGACGTGAATGGCGACGGCGAGGTCGGCATCAGTGACGTGAATGCGCTCATCGACTGCATCTTGAGTGACACGATAACCGACGGTGCCGATGTTGACGGCGACGGCGAGGTGGGCATCAGCGATGTGAATGCCGTGATCGACATCATCCTGGGTGGTGGTGTGGATGACACCATCACGCCCCGGGACATTGAGCTCGACTACAGCGAATTGAGCGAGGGCACAGAGGTCATCCAGGACGATGAGGATGCCCTGGACTATGGCGACTATGTGGAGAACACCACATGGTCCACGACGGTGCGCATCACCCTTGACGGCGAGACGGCCACGGTGACGGGCAATCCCAGCTCGGTCATCGTGAGCACCGATGGTGCCCATGTGACGGTGACCAGCGCTGCCAAGCGCGTGCGCTACATCGTGACGGGTTCTACCAGCAACGGCTCGCTCAAGTTCTATAGCGAGAGGAAGTTCCAGCTCCAGCTCAATGGTGTGGATATTACCAATCCCCATGGTGCCGCTGTTAATAACCAGTGCGGCAAGTCGTTATATCTGGTGGTGAACGAGGGAACCGTCAACACCCTGCGCGACGGTGAGAACTATGCCATGGTCGAGGGCGAGGATCAGAAGGCGACCCTCTTCAGTGAGGGACAGGTCCTGGTCAGCGGTAAGGGTCAGCTCAATATCTACAGCGTCGGCCGCAACTGCATGGCCAGCGATGACTATGTGTTTGTCCGTCCGGGCACCAAGCTCTACTTCAACAGCAGCAGCGGCCATGGCATCAAGGCCAAGGACTATGTCCACATCAAGGGCGGTGTCATCAACATGGAGATTGCTGCCGACGGTGCCAAGGGCATCAACTGCGACAGCCTCGTTTACATCACCGGCGGCCGCACCACCATCATCAACACGGGTACCAGCAGGGCCGAGGTCGATGAGACGGGCAATCCTGTCACGACGGGAGCCGCAGGCGTGAAGAGCGACTACAACATCACCATGACAGGCGGCACGCTCAACGTCAAGTGTACCGGTGACGATGCCAAGGGCATCAACGTCGCGCAGCCGCTACTGTTCACTGGCGGCACACTCAATGTGGTGGTCACCGGCAAGCAGGTGAGCGTCGCTCCCAAGGGTGTGAAGTGTGACACCGACTGCATGATCCAGGGCGGCTCATTCTATAGCTGCGCCCCCAACGGCAAGGCGCTTGATGTGGACGGCACTCTCACCATCGCCGACGGCTATACCATCCTTACCAACGACGATGCTCGCCTCGTCGAGGTCATCTACTGATGCCACTCATCTGGCATCCGCGCACTTGGGGCCTCACGCAAAGCCGCGAAGCCGAGAAGTTTTAAAGTGTTGCTCGCAAGTGCTCGCAAAAAAATAGCTTTGCGGCTTGGCGACTTAGCGTGGGGGTCAGTCGTCAGTGGCATCCGCAACCTTCTTTACCTCACGCGAAGCCGCCAAGTCGCCAAGTTTTAAAGTGTTGCTCGCAAGTGCTCGCAAAAAAATAGCTTAGCGGCTTGGCGACTTAGCGTGAGGTTCAGTTGTCAGTGGCATCCGCGCACTTGGGGCCTCACGCGAAGGCGCGAAGCCGCGAAGTTTTAAAGTATTGCTCGCAAGTGCTCGCAAAAACAATAACTTTGCGTCTTTGCGACTTTGCGTGAGGCCCGTTTGGTTGTAGCAGTCGGCGGATGCCAATTCCTAATTCCTAATTTCTAATTCCTAATTCCTGATTCCTGATTCCTTCCTTGGAATGCTGGGAGCGCTGTGCGGTCTGTACAAGCAGTGCCGGCCCCCTAGGGCAAGGCCGGCACTGATCGCTGTCACTGTTTAGATGTGTTT
>JAFTEU010000044.1 GCA_017453505.1 Muribaculaceae bacterium | reverse complement strand
GAAGTTAGAAGTTAGAAGTTAGAAGTTAGGAGTTAGGAGTTGGCATCCGCCACCTTATTAAATCACGCCAAGGCGCTAAGTCGCGAAGTTATTTTTTGCAATGATATAGAAGCCCCGCCCAAATCCTGCGGAGCCAATGCTAATTACACGAATTTCATTACAGGGAGGCGATGAGGGCGGTGACATCATCGGGGCGGGTGGCCCAGCTGGTGACGAAGCGGCAATTCATCTTGTCGCCCACAGGGAACCACTGCTCGAAGACGAAGTCCTTCTCCAGGCGGACGATGGTCTCCTTGTCCAGGAGGACGAATTGCTGGTTAGTGGGCGAGTTGCTGTACATCTCGTAGCCCTTGGCCACAAATGCATCACGCAGGCGGATGGCTTGGTCCACGGCATGACGCGCAATCTTGAAAAAGAGGCCATCCTGCATGAGCACATCAAACTGGATGCCCAGCAGACGCCCCTTGGCCATGAGCGCACCGTGCTGCTTGACGATCGTGAAGAAATGGGCAGGAGCATTGTGGCGAGGGAAGACGACTGCTTCGCCACAATAGGCACCACACTTGGTGCCACCGATGTAGAACACGTCACATAAACCGGCCAGTTGATCCAATGTCACATCACAGCCCTCGGCCATCAAGCCGTAGCCTAAGCGGGCACCATCAATAAACAACGGCAGACCGTACTGCCTGCACACGGCGCTGATGGCCTGCAACTCAGATAACGTGTAAATGGTGCCCATCTCGGTGGCAAAGGTGATATACACCATGCCGGGAAACACCATGTGGTCATAGGTCGGGTCGGCATAGAAATCTTGGAGCCATTGCTTCAATTCCGCGGCATCCATCTTGCCGTCATGGCTAGGCAAGGCCAGCACCTTGTGGCCGCCGAACTCGATTGCACCTGATTCATGCACGTTGATGTGCCCCGTCTCGACAGCCAGCACGCCCTGATAGGACTGCAGCATGGTATCAATGACCGTGGCGTTGGTCTGGGTGCCACCCACGAGGAAGAACACATCGGCATCAGGCTTGCGGCAGGCATCACGGATTTTCTCCCTAGCCACAGTGCAATAATCATCAAGGCCATAGCCTGTTGCACGGTCATCGTTGGTCTCAATCAGTTTCTTGAGGATTGCCTCGTGGCAACCATTGTTATAATCGCTCTCAAATGAAATTTTCATGTTTAAAAAGTTTTCAGTTTTCAGTTTTCAGTCGTCAGTTTTCAGTCGTCAGTTGTCAGTCGTCAGTTGTCAGAATGCGGATGCTAATTCCTAATTCCTAATTCCTAACTCCTAATTCCTAATTCCTAATTCCTAATTCCTAACTCTAAAAACTTTTCAGCGTCAACTGCTATATCGTTCCCTTAAATTGTTTGAAAACTTGTGCAAACCTAATGCCATTAAAACTTGTTTTCAATGGCTGAGGTGCAGCCAAGTTTATTGAATTACTGGTGCAAAGGTAATCCAAAAAACGAGAAAATGCACTATCTTTGCAGCATGAAAGAGAGCAAAAAGGCGATTATCTACCAAATGATGCCCCGCTGGTTCACCAACTGTACCGAAAAGTGCATCCAGGGTGGCACTATCAGGCAGAATGGTGTGGGCAAGTTCAACGACATCGACGAGAGTAAGTTGCGTTCCATCCGTTCGCTGGGTGTGACCCATGTGTGGTACACAGGTATCATCGAGCATGCAACAGCTACAAACTATTCACGCCAGGGCATCACTCCATGCAACCCGCATGTCGTCAAGGGGAAGGCTGGATCTCCATACGCAATCCGTGACTATTATGACGTGTGCCCAGACCTTGCCTTCAAGGTAAAAAACCGCATGGCTGAATTTGAAGCACTGGTTGAGCGCACCCACCAAGCCGGCCTGAAGGTCATCATTGATTTCGTGCCCAATCATGTCGCACGAGAGTATCACAGTGATGTCAAGCCCAATGGCGTGAATGATCTGGGTGAAGGGGACAATCCCGGCATGTTCTTTGATCCTAAAAACAATTTCTATTATATCACCGACCAGCAGTTTGCGCCGCATGGTGTGGAGCTGGGTGCGGGACAAGAGGCTTATCATGAGTTTCCTGCACGAGCCACAGGAAATGATTGTTACACAGCATCACCAGGGCGTGATGACTGGTATGAAACGATCAAACTGAATTACGGCATAGACCCCTGGAACGGCAGTAAACATTTTGACCCGATACCCTCGACATGGGGAAAGATGCTAGATATCCTCAAGTTCTGGACGGCTAAAGGTATCGACGGCTTCCGTTGCGACATGGCTCACATGGTGCCCGTGGAATTCTGGCAATGGGCTATCAGGCAGATTAAGGAAATTGACCCCAATCTGATTTTCATCGCCGAAATTTACGATACCAGCTTGTACCACAGCTATATTCATGATGGCGGTTTTGACTACCTGTATGACAAGGTAACGCTCTATGACACGTTGCACGGCATCCTGTGTGACAATTGGCCAGCGAATGCCCTCACTGGTTGCTGGCAGACGGTGGAAGGCATTGGTGACCACATGCTTAACTTCCTCGAGAACCATGACGAACAACGCATTGCATCACCGCAATTCTGTGGTGACGGCTTCAAGGCCTTGCCAGCGCTAGTCGTTAGTGCTACCATCTCAGGGTGCCCATTCATGATCTATGCCGGGCAGGAATTGGGAGAAGCGGCAACCGATGCCGAGGGCTATAGTGGCATGGACGGCCGTACCACCATTTTTGACTATTGGAGCGTCCCCACCCTGCGCCGTTGGCATCAAGGCAAGCCGACTGCCAACGAGAAGCGGCTGCGCGCCATATACCGCAAAGTATTGCGCCTGTGCAATAGTGAGCCGACTTTAGCCAGCGGACATTTCTTCGACCTGATGTATGCCAACCAAGATACACTGGACGCAAGCAGGCAATATGCTTATCTGCGGCACTGCGATCATGCGATGACCTTGATAGTGGCGAACTTTGACGACGAGCCGGTTGAAACCCCTGTCCGCATCCCACAACATGCACTGGATTGCGCCCAGATGTCACACGGCCGTTACCGCTGCACCGACTTAATGAGTGGCAACGAAACCAAGGCAGAACTCGACAGCGATGCAATGATTCCCGTCAACATCGCTCCTCATGGTGTCGCCATGTTGCGTTTAGAACCATATCAATAGTTCTTGTCATGCCTGAACAGAGAAAAGTGAATGTTCAGCAACTATAAGAACTATTAACTATTCCCCACTCACTGTTAACTGAAAAAAGCGCTACCTTTGCGACATCATATCAATTGAATCAACAACGATGACTAAAAAGGAACTGAGACAACAGATCAAACAGTTAAAGTCGATAACGCCCGTAGCTCTGCGCGAAGTCGAGGCAGACATGGTATTCAATTCAATCAAGGCGATGCCCGTGTGGCAGCAGGCACAACACATCCTGTGCTACTGGTCATTGCCCGACGAACTGCCTACCCACGAGAGTGTGAACCAGTGGCTAGCCTGCGGGAAAAACATCTACCTGCCCCGAGTCAAGGGGGATGACCTGGAAATAGTGCCCTATCATGGATCACAAAGTCTGGATGACAATAACAAGTACCACATCGGTGAGCCCGTCGGCGAGCCGGTGGACGCTTCATGTCTTGAACTCATCATTGTTCCTGCCGTAGCACTGGATCAAGAGCGCAATCGCCTTGGCCGTGGGAAAGGCTTCTATGATAGACTATTGAGCACGACCCACTGTCCTACCATCGGCGTGGTGTGTGATTTCCAGCTGGTTGAGGAAGTGCCTGTTGAACCTCATGACCGTCCACTGGATTGTGTGGTTACCAGTGATGGCGTGTTTGCCGACGAGAAGAAGCAGGAATTGTTTAAATAAGTTGACTGACAACTTGTCGTTTCTCCAAAGGGAACAACACACTATCATGGACTGGAGAAAAGTGTTATTGTTAAGCATTGCCACGCTGCTGTCTCTCGCGGCAACGGCAAGAGAAAAAGAATTGCCCGTTGACCCAGAACTGCGCATCGGCCGGCTGGAAAACGGGATGACCTACTACATCCGGCACAATGAGCAACCCAAGGGGCGTGCAGAATTCTGGCTCGTGCAGAACACCGGGTCGCTGGTTGAAGAAGATAATGAACGTGGTCTTGCCCACTTCATTGAGCATATCGCATTCCAGGGCACACGCAATTTTCCTGGTATTGACATGGTCGATATTCTTCAAAACAAGGGTGTGTCATATGGCCGCGACATTAATGCATCGACAGGCTTTGATGACACGAGGTTCCAGATATCCAATGTGCCCACCGATCGGGTCGAACTGCTCGACACTGTCTTGCTCATGTTGAAGGACCTCTCCTGCGAACTGAATTTTGAGGACCGAGCCATCGAGGAAGAGCGCGGCGTGGTGCAGGAGGAATGGCGCATGCATGCCGACCAGACAATGCGCATGTATGAGAGCACACTACCCATTCTGCTTTCAGGAAGTCGGTATGCCTTCCGCATCCCCATTGGTGACATGACTGTGATACGCAACGTCACTCATGGTCAACTGCTCTCTTTCTACCATCGCTGGTATTGTCCCAGCCGGCAAGCCATCGTCATTGTAGGAGATATTGATGCTGCCCGCATGGAGGGCATGCTCAAGCAAGTCATGAACAGCATCCCTAAGCGGGATGTTCCAGTTGTAAGTGATGATATCGGCAAAGTCCCAGACCATGCTGGCATCAACTATGCACTGCACACCGACCCCGAGGCTTCAAGTTCAATGACCTATCTGATGTTTAAACACCAGCAAATGCCTGTTGCATTGCGTAATAGCCACGCATTCCTGCGCCACAACATCATCTCGACGCTAGCCCAATATATGCTCACCGACCGTCTTGACGAGATGGCAAGGACTCACTCGTCACCCATCGACTATGGAATGGTCTATGACCGCAAGTACCTTGTGACCCGCACAACCGATGCCTTGACTCTTGCCGCCATTATCAAGGAAGGCCGCTCGACAGAAGCCTTGGACTCGCTGATCACACAGGCAGCCCGAGTGCGGCAATACGGATTCACACCGTCCGAGTTTGATCGTGCATGTCGCAATGTGCAGTCGGTCTACGATAACCTGCGCATCGAAGCGAGCAATCGCACCAACCGCGAATATGTTGATGAATACATCGACCACTACGAGAACGGTGGCTATATCCCAGGTGTCATTACCGAATCCCAGATGCTTCTCGACGAGCTTCAACTTGTCACTCTCGACGATGTGAATAACTATGTACAGCACATCATCGGCAAGGATAACGTCAGCGTTCTTATTTCCGGGCCACAGTCGATGGGCGGCAACAGCCGCTACCCTACTTCACGTGACGTGATCGCCCACTTCAACCGCATCATGGACAGCCCACAATCACCCTATATTGACATGTCGGCTGGCAAACGGCTAATTGAGAATGAGCCCGTCATGGGAGCCATCATCAACGAGACCTATGACGAGGCGACCGGAGTCACAACGATGACATTGCACAACGGAGCGACAGTTAGACTCAAACCCACTACTTTCAAGAACAACGAGGTGCTGTTCAACGCCTTCAGCCTAGGTGGCGAGTGGGCCTATGGCGACACGGCTGACATCAATGTGAGGCTGATGGATCAAGTTATTGAGAACTGTGCCCTTGGGGGACACACCATCAATCAACTTAACCGCATGATGAGCGGGCGTCAGCTCGGCTTATCCTTTCTCATCAATGATGCCAATGAACAATTGAACGGCGGTTGCCAGAGTGCCGATTTAGAGACACTCTTACAGTTATGCTATCTCTATTTCACCGATGTCAGCTTGGACCAGGACGCATATCTGGGAGTCAAGACCCGCATCCGCTCCCAGTTGTCCCAGGCTCAATATAACCCCAAGATGATCTACAGCGACTCCATCGGTAGCACGATTTATCAAGGCAACCCCATGTACCGCAACCTCAAGCCAGAGGAGGTTGACAACCTTGACGGCAACCGTGTACTGGAATTATACCGTCAACGTGTGGCCAATGCCGGCGATTACTCTTTCTCGATAGTAGGGGCATTTGACATCGATGCCGTGAGGCCCTTAATCAGACGCTACTTGGCATCGTTACCAGACAATGGAGTGCGGGAAAGCAATACCGGCTATCGACCGGCGATGGCTATTGGCGAGGTGGATAATTTCTTTGAGGTACCCATGCGAAATCCTAAAACCTCGGTCTATGTGAGCATCATGGGAGACAAGAAATACAGCTATGATGACGAGTTCCTCATGGACTTGGTGGGAGAGTCGGTCGGGACAGCCTTGCTAACCTTCCTGCGGCATGAAAAGCATGGCACCTATGACGTAGCATCAGACGGTTCTCTTTCCATTTACAATAACCGCTGGATGATCAACTACGAGTTTGAGACCAACACTGCCGACAGGGACAGTATGCTGGTATATGCCGACTATGCTGTCAATGCCATTTTCTACAGTGGCGTCAGTGAAGATCTTTTCAACAAAATGAAAGAGAACATCAGTCTCCAACATGAGAACGCCATGCGAACCAATAGCTACTGGATGAGAGCCCTACAGATGAGGGCACTAGGCATCGATGTCATCGGCGGCTACGACAATTTGTTCCCCTCATTGACCCAAGATCTGCTTAACAACTACATCGCAGCACTGAGGCCGCACACGCGAGTGAGGATCGTCATGAATTAGAGTAGTGAACAGTGAACAGTGGTTTCTGCAACTGTTATCTCCTATCTTTCATCAATTATCTATCATTCATTGGTGTCCGGGGAAAGTCCCGTTAGGGACGACCAGGGTATAGGCAGGGGTGTAACGAGGCGAAGCCGAGTGAAACCCCTGTGGGCAATTTGAAAAGACGGCCTAGCCCCATCGGGGCGACAGGCTTAGCATCAGCGACTTACTGTCGCCCCGATGGGGCTAAATAGTGGTCGGGGTTCACACGATGCAGGGGTTCCGT
>JAFTEU010000043.1 GCA_017453505.1 Muribaculaceae bacterium | reverse complement strand
TTTTTGAGTAGATTTTGTTTTAGCTTTGCAGGAGCATAGCGAGCTATGGTCCAAGAAGATAAGACAAAATATGCCAAAAAGAAACAAAATACAGTCAACATAGAAGATAAACATTTCGGTAATTTATAGAAGTCCCCTATATCATTGCCGGGAAATAGCTTTGCGGCTTCGCGTCTTTGCGTGAGTTGAAGTCGCTGAATACAATCGGTCTAACGGGCGTTATATTGTAAAAAAGTTGTATCTTTGCGCAAATTAATTCATGTTATTGTTATTATGAATATACAAAGATCATTTTTCACTTTACTCGTGTTTGCTTCTATGATGTCGTCGGTGGGCTGCATGAATGCCCAGGCACAGACCAAGGAAGCACCGGACTGGAGAAAGCTCCATTACTTGTCCGAGGAAGAGATGAAGACCCCTGTGAGGAGTCTCGACCGTAGTTTCAAGGCCACACCCGCGCCGACCGAGGCTCCCCGCTTCGTGGCAGAGTTTGAGCCCATGCAGGGCGTGATGATCCGCTATCCGCTGGGCATACCGGTTGCCTTGGTCAAATCGTTGGCCGAGAACTGTCAGGTCTATTGCATCGTGCAGTCGTCCTCGCAGTCAAGCGCAAGGTCGGCTTTCACCAACGCGGGGGTGAACATGAATCGGGTCACCTTTGTGAACGCGAAGTCTGACTCCTACTGGGTGCGCGACTACGGCCCCTGGTATATCTTTGCAGGCAAGAGTCCTGCCATCGTCGACAACGTGTATAATCGTCCCCGTCAGAACGATGATGCGATCCCCTCGGCCTTTGCCACGCACTTCAGCATCCCCCTCTATAGCATGAACCTGGTACACACTGGTGGCAACATGATGGAGGATGGCCGCGGACACGCCGTCAGCGACGAACTGATCCTTCAAGAGAACAACAATGACGAGGACTACGTGCGTCAGCAGATGCTTGCCTACCTCGGTATCGACAACTACCACATCACCATCGACCCGCAGGGGGAATACATTGCCCATGTGGACTGCTGGGGAAAATATCTGGCTCCAGATAAAATCCTGATTGCGAAGCTGCCGCAGTCCAACAGCCGATATGAGTACTATGAGGCCGTGGCCAACTATTTTGCCACGACCAACTGCTGCTGGGGTTATCCCTACAAGGTGTACCGCGTCGAGGAACCTGGCGGCAACACTGTCGCCCCCTACACCAACAGCCTCATCCTCAACAAGCACGTCTATGTGCCGATGGGCAGCAACAGCACTTACAATGAAAAGGCACTTCAGGTTTATAGAGAAGCCATGCCCGGCTACGAGGTGGAGGGCGTGTACAACAGTTCCTACAGCATCCAGTGGCTCAACACCGATGCCCTGCACTGCCGCACGCGCGGTGTGATGGACTTCGACATGTTGTTTGTCGACCACAGGGATGTGCTCCATGGCACGCAGGATTGCCAGGATTCCATCGCCGTCACGAGCAAGTTCATCGCCTATAGCGGAAAGCCCCTCAAGGAGGACTCGCTGCTGGTTTACTACAGCATTGATGGTGGCCCCTACCAGGTGGCTCACATGACAGCTACCGGTGCCCCCGATGAATATGTGGGCTACATCAAGGGCTATCACCAGGCATCAGAGGTTGACTATTATGTCTATGGTGCCGACGAGTCAGGCCACAGCTATCAGCAACCTGTGTTTGGCGAACTGGATCCCCATCACTTTACTGTCAACATTACCTTCGTCCGTGGCGACGTGAACATGGATGGCAAGGTGAATATCGACGACGTGACAACACTCATCGACTATCTGCTGGGTACTGCCGTCAGCCCGTTCAGTGCTGCCGCTGCCGATGTCGATCAGGATTCGCGCATCTCCATCGATGACGTCACTGCCCTGATCGATATGATTCTGATGAGTTAATCTAGCGCATACTTCACCGAATCATCGGCCGCAAAGCCTCACGCAAAGTCGCGCGTGGGGCTTTTTTTCGCTGAATGATCAGGTGCGGCTGCGCAGGATTTGGCATTTTGCGCAACTTGCACTAACTTTGCCGTTATGGAACATCCCAAATTCATCATAACTAGTGGAGGCTTCCTGCGCCTGGGCATGGTGACGCTGCACCGCGACCTGCTCATGGCGCATGAGCAATGCCTGGGTGGCGGCTTCTACGAGTTCGACTATGCCCGCAACGTCTTGGTTCTGTCGGGTAAATCGTTTGATTATGGTCCGCCGCGTTGGAGCCGCATTGACCAGCTCCTGGTTCCCGAGCCCTACCGGGGTGTCCCTATCCTCTATCGTGACCACTGGGGAGAGGAATTGAACATAACCAATAGTTTCACCATCAAGTATTATTAGACCATGATGAAAAGGTTCTTGAATGAAATAAAAGGAATCCTGCCCGCCGACAGGGTTTATACCGACGAGTTGCGCACCCTGGCCTGGGGCACCGATGCCAGTTTCTACCGCTTGACACCACAGGTGGTCGTCCGTGCGCGCAATGAGGCTGAGGTGTCGACGATTGTCAGGACAGCCAGCAAATACAGGCTGCCTTTCACCTTCCGCGCCGCTGGAACGTCACTGTCGGGCCAGAGCGTGAGCGACAGTATCCTCATTGTGGCAGGCAACAGTGGTGCAAGTCGAACGCAGTGTCGAACTTGTTCGGACAATGCTGAGACGCAGCCCACTGAAGCCAAAGGCAACGAGTGGGAATACTATTTTGTGGCCGCCGATGCCGGGAGCATCACCTTGCAGCCTGGCATCGTGGGCGCACGGGTGAACCAGATTCTCAAGCCGCTGGGGCGTGTGTTCCCGCCTGACCCCGCCAGCATCGGCTCGGCCATGGTGGGCGGCATTGTCGCCAACAACGCCTCGGGCATGAACTGCGGCACGCATGCCAACAGCGACCGCATGCTCCTGTCGGCCCGCCTGGTGCTGGCCGATGGCACCGTGCTCGACACGGGCGATGCTGCCAGCCGTGAGGCCTTCAGGCAGAGCCACCCCGAGTTCATCGCCAAGATTGAAGCCCTGCGCGACCGCGTCCGCGCCAACACGGCCCTGGCCGACCGCATCCGCAAGAAATACAGCATCAAGAACGTGACGGGCCTCAACCTGCGGCCCCTGGTCGCCTACGACGATCCGATGGACATCATCGCCCACTGTGTGGTGGGCAGCGAGGGCACGTTGGCCTTTATCAGCCAGGTGACCATGCGCACCCTGCACGACTACCCCTGCAAGGCCTCGGCCATGCTCTACTTCTTCACCATGCGGGAGAGCTGCGAGGCGGTGGTCGCCCTCAAGCAGTTGAAGTCGAGCGAAGAGGATATCGCCATGAGCGAGGAGAACCTGATGGTCAAGAGTGCCGAGATGCTCGACTACCTGTCGCTGGCCTCGGTCGATGACCCCGTCTATCTGCAGTACAAGCAAGATGTGGATGCCGGGAAGATTCCTGGTGTGGAACCCGGGGATTACCACAACCTCACCGCCATCCTCACCGAGACCAAGGCCATGACGGCCGACGACCTGCAACACCGCATCGATGCCATCACCCGGTGCCTGTCGCCGTTCAAGACCTATATCCCCGTCGAGTTCACGACCGATCCTGCCGTCTATGGCAAGTACTGGGCCATCCGCTCGGGCATCTTTCCCAGTGTGGGCGGAGCGCGTCCCGTGGGCACATCGTGCCTCATCGAGGATGTGGCCTTTGCCGTCGAGGATCTGCCCGAGGCGACGGTCAAGTTGCAACGGCTTATCGCCGACCACGGCTACCATGACGCGTGCATCTACGGGCACGCCTTTGAGGGCAACTACCACTTCATCATCAATCAGCTCTTCAGCGACGAGAGTGAGGTGCAGCGCTATGCCGACATGATGCGCGACGTGGCACGCCTCGTGGTCGAGGAGTATGACGGCTCGTTGAAGGCCGAGCACGGCACGGGCCGCAACATGGCCCCGTTTGTCAAGTATGAGTGGGGCGAGGATGCCTTTGACGCCATGCGTGAGCTCAAGGAGATTTTTGACCCCCATTATCTGCTCAATCCCGGTGTCATCTTCAACGATGACCCCGAGTGCTTCATCAAGCACTTCAAGCCCCTGCCCGAGCTCAAAATGCGGGGGCTGGAGGCTCCGAACGAGTCACCCAGCATGGCCAAGACCGTGGAGGGAGTGCTCAAGGCCAACAAGTGTATCGAGTGCGGCTTCTGCGAGGTGAACTGCCTGACCTGCGGCTTGACGCTTTCCTCGCGCCAGCGCATCGTCATCCAGCGCGAGATTTCCCACCTGCGTGAGACGGGCAGCGACCCCGGCCGCCTGGCGACACTCGTCAAGCAATACCGTTATCAGGGTGACCAGACCTGCGCAGGCGACGGCCTGTGCTCCACCTCCTGCCCGATGAAGATCAATGTCGCCGACTTGACCCACCTGGTGCGCAGCGAGGCACTGCCGCAGGGCAGTTTGGGTTACAAGACAGGCGACTGGGTGGCACGCCACTTTGCAGGAGTCAAGAGCGGACTGCGTTTCACGCTGGATGTCGCTCGCCTGGGCCACAACGTGCTGGGCACCACAGCCATGAAGGGCGTTGCCGGCACCATGCACAAGGCCGGCCTGCCCCTGTGGACCCCCGCCATGCCCGGCAAGGCCCATCAACCCGTAGGGCCTCGCCTTGGCGTGGCCGGTAAGGAAGAGGGCAATGGCGTGGCCGATAAGGTCGTCTATTTCCCCTCCTGCATCAACCAGACAATGGGCCTGGCTAAAGGCGCTCCCGTAAAGAACACCCTTGTCAATGAGATGGTCGAGCTGTGTCGCAAGGCGGGCTACGAGGTCATCTTCCCCGAGGGGCTGGAAAAGATGTGCTGCGGCACCATCTGGGAATCCAAGGGTATGCTCGACATTGCCGACCGCAAGACCGCCGAACTCGATGAGGCCCTGTGGCAAGCCAGCGAACAAGGCAAATACCCGATTGTGTGCGACCAGAGCCCGTGCCTGCACCGCATGCGCCAGCGCATCACCCGCATGCGCTTGTATGAGCCTGTGGAATTCATCTGGGAATACCTGCGGGACCGCCTGGAGTTCACCCCAATCGACCGTCACATCGCCCTGCACTTCACCTGCTCGACCCGCGAGATGGGACTGGTGGACAAGATGACGCAATTGGCGCGCCTGTGCAGCAACAACGTCTTCCTGCCCGAGGGCGTGGGTTGTTGCGGCTTTGCCGGCGACCGGGGCTGGACGCACCCCGAGGTGAACCGCTGGGCACTGCGCAAGCTGCGTCGCCAACTGGAGGACAACCGCATCGAGATGGGCTACAGCAACAGCCGCACCTGCGAGGTGGGCCTGGAAACCAACGGCGGCATCCCCTACCAGAGCATCGTCTATCTGGTCAACGAAGTCACCCGTCCCAAGTAAGCCCCAAAAACCGCCGTCCTCTGCCGCAATTCATTGATCACGCTGCGTGCAAGAAATCCATTGGTGTCTGGGGAAAGTCCCGTTAGGGACGACCAGAGCATAGGCAGGGGTGTAACGAGGCGAAGCCGAGTGAAACCCCTGTGGGCAGTTTAAAAGGACCCCCAAGCCCCATCGGGGCGGCAGTAAGTTGCTGATGCTGAGCCTGTCGCCCCGATGGGGCTAAATATCAGGTGGGTGCCGACACGATGCAGGGGTTCCGTTCGGCTTCGCCTCACTCCACCGCCTGCCTATGACCTGAACAGCCCTAACGGGCTTCAGAGCAAGCCCCATTACACGAAAAAAACTGTTCAATATTGATTTCAAGGTGTTTATGAAACCTTGACTATTTTTCCACGGACACCAATGCAAGAAATCAAAAATAACGAGTTGTGGCAACTTTTGAGGATCTATAACCTGCCACAACTCGATATTTTTTCGACTTATGGCAACTTTTGAGGATTCATAACCTGCCACAACTCGATATTTTTTCGACTTATGGCAACTTTTAACAATTTATATTTTGCCACAACTCGATATTTTATATAAATTTGCGGCCTAAACCATCAGAATATGAAACTTATAGCCCGCAATCGAGAAATTAAAGAGTTAAGACGACTATATCAGTCAAAGCGCTCAGAATTCGTCATCGTTTACGGCCGACGCCGAATCGGTAAGACTTTTCTTGTCAACCAGGTGTTTCAAAATGAATTCACTTTCACCTATGTGGGAGCAAGAAAACAGCCTCAACGAGTGCAGTTAGAACGATTCGCCCGCCAATTACAGGAGTTCAGCGGTTCTCCATATTCACCTAATCTCAACAGTTGGGAGGAAGCATTCGAGCAATTGAAGGCACTCATCAAGATGAGACCAGCTGGGGAGCGCAAGGTGATTTTCTTTGACGAAATGCCATGGATTGACACGCCGCGTAGCAGTTTTGTCGATGCACTGGAATACTTCTGGAACGCGTGGGCCGCGCAACGCAGTGACATCCTGTTTATTGCTTGCGGCTCGGCAACCTCATGGATGGTCAACAAACTGGTGAAAAACCAAGGTGGACTACACAATCGCATCACGGCTCAAATATACTTGCGCCCCTTCAATTTAGGAGAATGTGAGTCGTTCCTGCACGAGTATGGTTGCCATTGGGACCGATATACCATCCTGCAATGCTATATGGCGCTGGGGGGTGTTCCATTCTACCTGAGCTTGCTGAATCCCAGTGAGAGTCTTGTCCAGAATATTGATAGACTCTTCTTCCAGAAAAATGCGGCGATGAAGGAAGAGTTTGACGAACTTTTCAACGCGTTATTCACTCATGCAGACAAATATATTGACGTTGTCATGGCCTTGGCCGGAAAGCGAGAAGGCATGATTAGGGCCGAAATCATCGAAAAAACGAAAATTTCAGGCGGAGGATTGAGCATGATTCTTGAGAACCTTGAGCGTTGCGATTTCATTGAGACTTACTCCAAGTTCAAGAGTTCAATACGCAACTCGGTCTATCGATTATCAGATCCCTACACCTTGTTCTACTTCAAGTTTGTCCACAACAATAACAGTAAAGACGAACATTACTGGAGCAGCAACATGAACACACCGATGATCCGCTCATGGCAAGGTTTTAGTTTTGAGACGGTATGCATGTCACATCTGGCCCAAATCAAAAAAGCACTAGGCGTCAGCGGCATGTCAACAAGTGCCTGCTCATGGCGCAAGTCGGGTGGCGAAAACGATGGAGCGCAGATAGATCTGTTGATTGACCGTAGCGACCGCGTTATCAATATCTGTGAAATGAAATTTTCAGAGAAACCCTACAGCATCACTAAGGCCTATGCCGACAACCTGCGCATGAAAATGGCAGTTTTTACAGATGCCACTCACATACGCAAGTCTCTTGCTCTGACGATGATAACAACCTATGGTGTTTTGCCAGGCATTCACTCCGGCATAGTTCAGAATGAGGTCACCATGGATGACCTCTTCTATCAAGAGTAAAACAATCCGCCGCTTGGGTTACTTGAGTTGAGCGCCGTCGTGGAAGGCGGTGCCCACGGTGCTACCCAGTTGCACATACTTGTAGCGGGTAGGGTCATAGGTGATGATGTGCATCTTCTCGATGTCGGGATTGCCTTCCTCGTCAAGATAGCGCTCGTCGCACAGCACGTTGACCACCTCGGCCACCAGGTAGTAGCCCGTGTTGCGGTCCTCGTCGATCTTCTGCTTCACGCGGCACTCCATCGTCATGGGGAAATCGGTGAACAGTGGTGCGTTCACGTTAGGAGCCTTCTCGATGGTCCAACCCGTCTTGGCCATCTTCTCAGGGTCTTTCTTGGCGCTGACGATGCCTACGAAGTCTGATGCCACCATTGTCTCGGTCGTTGCAAAGGCAACGGTAAACGTGTCGTTGGCTGCCAGGTTGTCGGTGGTTGCGTGTGAGGAAAGCGAGATGATGATCTCTTTCATGTCCCAGGTTCCGCCCCAGGCGGCATTCATGGCGTTGGGGCGACCCTCGCTGTCATAGGTGCCGATGATGAGCACCGGTTGTGGAAGCATCCACGGTTTTGATCCAAAACTTTTCATTGTGTCGTTATTTATAGATGAATTTGTCTCTACAAAGGTAGTCATAATTTATGGAATTCACTACCTTTGCAAGAAAATAATGATTAAAACACATAGTAATATGACAATTCAGGAATTTAGAGATTATATGGCCTCGGGACAACCCATCGGTGGCGGGTCTCCCGTTCACATGATGTTCCACCAGCTCTCGCAGGAGGCCCTGCGCATCACCGCCGAGATCAACGGCAGTTATCACACGCCCGAACAGTTGCACGACTTGCTGGAGCAGTTGTGGGGTCGTGAAGTGCCTCGGTCAGTGGGGATGTTCCCGCCTTTCCACACCGACTGCGGCAAGAATACCGTCGTGGGCGAGCGCGTGTTCATCAACATGGGCTGTAAATTCCAGGATCAGGGCGGCATCACCATCGACGAGGGCGCTCTCATCGGCCACAACGTGGTGCTGGCGACGCTCAACCACCTGGTGGATCCTGGGCAACGTGCGGGTATGACCCATGCGCCCATCCACATCGGCAAGAACGTGTGGATCGGGGCCAATGCTACGGTGCTGGCCGGCGTGACCATCGGCGACGGCGCCATCGTGGCGGCCGGTGCCGTGGTGACCAAGGACGTTGCCCCGCGCACCATCGTGGGCGGTGTCCCCGCCAAGTTCATCAAGGCCATCGAGTAAAACCAAAAACTATCAGATATGTTTTTCTTGTTGATTACACTGGCAATGGGCCTGTTGGTGCCCTTCCAGACGGCTGCCAACTCGCGGCTGCGCGGTGTCGTGGGTCCCGCCTACGTTTCGACGCTTGTTTCATTCTCGGTTTCCACGCTGGCCCTGCTGCTCGTGTCGCTGCTGGCTGGTATTCCCATTGTTCCCTCTAGCCAGATGCTTGCCGCCACACCCTGGTGGAGCTGGTTTGTGGGGCTCGTGGCCGTGGTGACCATTACCATCGCCATTCACTTGTTTAAGGAAATAGGCCAGTTGCAGGCCATCATCATACCGATGTTCAGCCAGTTGATTTTCAGTTTGCTGATTGACCACTTCGGCTGGTTCGGTGCACAGGTGATGCCCCTGAGCGGCAAGCGCATCATCGGGGCTTTGTTGCTCATCTTGGGTATCGTGATGGTGGTCATCCTGCCCCGGTTGGGTGCCAAGCAGCAGAGCAGTAACAAGGGCTCACGCCTGGTGCTGTGGCAGCTGCTAGCCGTCGTGTCCGGCTGCCTCTCGGCCAGCATCACGGGTGCTTATGCCCAGTTGGCCAGCGCCGTCGGCAATCCCGTGCAGGCCACAACAGTAGCGTTTTTCGTCGCCACGGTTGTCCTGTTGTTGCTGTGCACGCTCAACTGCAGTGTGCGCCTGGTGGGCAAGGCATGCAGTCGCGACTATCCCTGGTGGATGTGGAGCGGTGGCCTGTGTGGCGCGATGATCGTGTTTGGCAACGCATGGCTGGTGCCCAAGGTCGGTGTCGGCGTGTTCTCGATGGCCCTGCTGGTCGGCCAGTTGGCCTTGAGCATGCTCATGGAGCACTTCGGCTGGCTGGGAGCCCCGCGCAAGGCCATCACGTGGGTAAAAGCTGTCGGCATCCTGCTGATGCTCGCCGGTGTCGCATTAATCAGACTATAAATGGGACAAAGGGACGGTTCTTTTGTCCCAAAATGGTAATAATGAGCTAAAAGTGGGACAAAAGAACCGTCCTAGGCTGTTAAGTTAATGATAAGTTTTGTGCTGCCATTCGGCAGCCTATTTTTGCATTTTCTCTTCTAATTGCGGATATTTATTTGTATTTAACGTATTTTTATATAATAAAATTTG
>JAFTEU010000042.1 GCA_017453505.1 Muribaculaceae bacterium | reverse complement strand
TTTCAGTTGTCAGTTGTCAGTTGTCAGAATGCGGATGCCAACTCCTAACTCCTAACTCCCAATTTCTAAGTCCTAATTTGAAAACGACCGTAATCGACAAAAAAGTACTACCTTTGCCGTCACATAATGAACCACGAACTCTTCATAGCACGGCGCATGACACTGCAAGGAGGACGGCGACAGGGCTCTCCCAGCCTCACCGTCGCCCTGGCCGGCATCGTCCTGGCCGTGGTCGTCATGATCCTGTCGATAGCCATCGTCATGGGATTCAAGGGCGAGATTGCCGGCAAAATCATGAACCTGGACGCTCACCTGCGGGTGACTAACGCCGCCCTGGGCATCGACGACAATTACGCCACCGTCAATGGCCGCGAGGTGCGTGAGGCCATCATGGAAGACGGCCAGTTTGCCACGGCAGTGCAGAGCATCAGCCTCATCGCCGACAAGAGCGCCATCCTCAAGACCGACGACGACTTTATGGGCATCATCATGAGGGGCGTAGACGCGGGCTACGACTGGAATTACCTGCAGTCCTGCATGATCGAGGGCAGTGTGCCCGTCGTCAGCGACACCGTCAGCAGCCAGCAGACCACCATCTCACGCACCGTGGCCGACCGCCTGCGCCTCCATGCGGGCGACAAGGTGCTGACCTACTTCATCGACAACAGTATCAAGGTGAGGAACTTGACAGTCAGCGGTGTGTTCGAGACCGACCTGGAAGCCTTTGACGGGGCTTATATCGTGGGTAACATCAGCATCGTACAGGGTGTTAACGGCTGGCATGCCGACACGGGAACCCAGGTAGCCATCAACATGTGTGATACCCGAGACCTGGAGGGCGACAGCTACCGCCTCTATTCCCTGCTAGCCGAGAACACCGTCCAGCACGAGAGCAAGAACCTGTTCATCGTCACGAGCACCCATCAGAACAACATGCCGTTCTTTGCCTGGCTGCAGATGCTTGACATGAATGTGGTCATCATCCTCACGCTGATGATGATCGTCGCGGCATTCACTTTGATCTCGGCCATGCTGATGATTGTGCTGGAACGCATCCGTGTCATCGGCAACTTCAAGGCGCTGGGTGCGACCAACGGCACCATCCGGCGCATCTTCATCTACCTGACAGGCAAACTCATCCTTAAAGCCTTGATTATCGGCAACATCATCGGCATCGGGCTGGCGCTGCTGCAACGCTACGGCCACATTGTGCGATTGGATCCCGCGGCCTATTACATGCCCTATGTGCCCATCTCGTTGAGCATTCCGGCGTTGATCCTGCTCAATCTGGGAATTCTCGTGGTGTCTTATGTCACCCTGCTGGCCGCCAGCCACATCATCTCGACGATCAAGCCCACGGCCACGATGCGCTTTGAGTAGCGCTACAGGCGCAAGCGCCGCCACAGGGGACGTGGAAGCAGCCGCCACAGGGGTGTCAATATCGCATACTTCCAGTCCAGGACGGCCACATGACGGCGATGGTCGATCGCTGCGACGATCTGACGAGCGACTTTTCCGGGCTTGAGCATCATGGGATAACGGAAATCACCACTCAACAAATCGGTATCGACAAAACCCGGGCGGATGTCCGTGAAACGGATGTCCAGGCCACGGGCATTGGCCTGTTGCTCGAGCGCCTGGATATAGACGTTCTGCAAGGCCTTGGTGGCCGAATAGGCGGGAGCAGGCCCCAGGCCCTTGGTGCCCGCAATGGACGAGATGACAGCGATGTGCCCCTGGCCACGCTCGGCAAAGTAGCGGTATGCCTCACCAAGCATGCGGGTGAATCCCACGGCATTGGTATTCATGGTATTTAGCTCTATTTCTGGCGTGAGCGTGCGGTTTTGTTTACCGATGCCCGAGGCATAGAAGAACAGATCCATGCCACCCAGCCCGCTGATGAGGGAGCGCAGGCGTGACGATGCATCCGGGGCTGTCACATCGATTACAGCGGTCACGACCCTGTCAGGGGCTTCTTGCTTCAAGGCCAACAGACGGTCCTCACGACGTGCGGCGACACCGAGACGGCAACCTCGCACCAGAAACAACCTGGCCACTTCCAGCCCCATCCCCGATGAGGCTCCGATAATCACTACGTTCTGCATAAAACTATGGATTCAGTATTGTAATCTATAGCAAGTCGAGCTGCTGACGGACACTCTCCTCATGGATGGCCTGCATGACACGCTGGGTGAAATCGGACTGTAGCCCAAGGGAATCACCCTCATCGAGGCGGGCATTGATCATGTCCTGATAACGGGCCGGCTGCACGACACGCAGGTTGTGGGCCTTCTTGAAACGGCCGATTTCCCTGGAAACACTCATGCGGCGGGCGAGCACGGCCAGCAGTTCATGGTCACAGTCGTCGATCTGCTGGCGCAAGAGGCTCAATTCGTCCTCGATGGGTGCTCCCGACCGCACCACCAGGCGCTCCAGGATGCCACGCAGGGCATCGGGCGTGACCTGCTGGGCGCTGTCGCTCAGCGCCTCGTCGGGATGGCAGTGGCTCTCAATCATCAGGCCGTCAAAGCCCGTGTCGAGCGCTATCTGTGACAACGGCTCGATGTAGCGGCGCTTGCCGCCGATGTGCGACGGGTCACACAGGATCGTCATCGTGGGTGCCAAGCGGCGCAACTCGAAGGGGATGTGCCACTGGGGATTGTTGCGGTAGATGTGTTCGCCCGCCGAGCTGAAGCCGCGATGCACCGCTCCCAGGCGGGTGATGCCGGCATTGCGGATGCGCTGCAAGGCACCGATCCACAGGTCCAGATCGGGATTGAGCGGATTCTTGACCAGCACCGTCACCTCACGGTGTCCTCTCAACTCGTTGGCGATGTCCTGCATGGCAAACGGGTTGGTACTCGTGCGGGCTCCGATCCACAGGATGTCGATTCCCGCACCGAGGGCGGCATGGACGTGCTCGATGGTAGCGACCTCGGTAGCCACCATCATGCCCGTCTCGCGCCTGACGGCCTGCAACCAGGCCAGGCCGCGGTCGCCGATGCCCTCAAAGCCACCGGGCATCGTGCGCGGTTTCCAGATCCCTGCCCTGAATACCGTCACGCCGATGGCGCTCAATGCCCGCGCGGCATCGAGCGTCTGGCGCTCGCTCTCGGCACTGCAAGGGCCGGCGATGATGACTGGCATCCCCGGCTCCACGCCCCGGAACTCCAGCGGTTGAACATCCTGTAGCGAGCGCAGTGCCATCAGCAGGCCTTGAAGCTCATGTCGAGCGACTTGATGGAATGGGTGAGCGCTCCGACCGAGATGTAGTCCACGCCACACTCTCCATAGGCCCGCAACGTGTCGATGGTGATACCGCCGCTGGACTCGGTCTCTACCCTGCCGTTGATGAGCTGGACGGCCTTGCGGGTGTCCTCGACGGTGAAGTTGTCGAGCATCACGCGGTCAACGCCGCCGTGGTCGAGCACTTGCTGCAACTCGTCGAAGTTGCGCACCTCAATTTCTATC
>JAFTEU010000041.1 GCA_017453505.1 Muribaculaceae bacterium | reverse complement strand
TATTTTTGAGCAGATTTTGACTTAACTTCGCAGGAGCATAGCGAGCTATGGTCCAAGAAGATAAGGCAAAAGGTGCCAAAAAGAAACAAAATCTGGTCAACTAAAAGATTAACATTTCGGTAATTTATAGAAGCCCCCATTACTGTTTTTTTTACCGAAAAACATTATTTTGTGACCGATTAGTTGATTTTTTCCAGTTCACTTGTGAGATAAAAATTTGTTTGCTACCTTTGCGATGTCGTTGTTCATCAGTACATTCTCTTGAAGCAACGATGACTAATGTGCGCCAATGTTTAAAAAGATTGTTTTTATTCAATTATTAATATGTTCAACAAAATTATTTATTGTCTATGAAGAAATTCTGTACTCTTTTTGCAATGATGGTGATGCTGGCCTTCAGTTCGCAGGCCGCTTACTACATCGTGGGTAATGCGCCCTTCGGTGACTGGAATCCCGCAGCTGGCGTCGAGATGAGCCAGAACAATGACGGCTCCTACAGCTACACCGCTACCATCAGCGGTTCTGTTTGGTTTGTGTTCGCCAGTGGCTTGGATGCCAACTGGGACACGTTCAATGCCAATTATCGCTTCGGCCCCTCGGGTGCTGACGTTGAAGTTGGTGTTGATACTTGGTATGACACCCCCAGTGGTGGTGACAAGTCCTACAAGTTCACAGGTTCAGGTGGCGAGTATGTGTTCACTTTCAATCCCTTCATCAAGAAGTTCAAGATTGAAGGTTATGTTGCCCCGTTCGTTCTTGAGAGCTGCACCGTGGCCGGTACTCCGACCAGCATCTTCGGCACCGAGTGGGACCAGAACAACACCGATAATGACATGATCAAGCTGGCCGATGGCACCTTCAAGCTCCAGAAGTTCGGTTGCGAGCTTGGCGCTGGCACCGAGGTAGCCTTCAAGATTGTGGGCAACCATGACTGGGGTTCAGCATGGCCCGAAAACAATGTCGTTATTCCCATCGAGGAGAGTGGTCTCTATGACCTGACCTTCACATTCAACCCCGAGAACAACGAGGTGGGCTATGAGCTGGCTAAGTCGGGCAGCTTCGAGGTTCTCACTGGCGAGCTCTACGTCCTGGGCGAGGTGAACGACAATGGTTGGGATCCCAGCGTTGGTGTCGAGATGGACACCGAGGACGAGAACGTCTTCACCACCAAGGTTACCACCAAGGGCGAGAACATCGATGAGAACGACGGCGTGGGTTACAGCTTCTTCTCGTTTACCACCAAGCTGGCCGAGAACAGCGACGCTTGGAGTGACATCGCCGCCTATCGCATCGGCGCAACCGAGGATGGTTTCCCCATTACCGAGGATATGATCGGCATCGAGCTCAACATGGGCAACTTCGGTCAGCCCAACAGCTTCAAGCTCCCCGCTGGCGAGTATGACCTGACCGTCAACCTTGAAGCCAAGACCCTGCTGGTCACCAAGGCTGGTGGCGGCATTGAGGAGTTGGCCAACGACAACAGCAAGATTGTTGCCGGCAAGCGCTACTACAATGCTCTGGGTCAAGAGATGGACGAGGCTAATGGTGTCAGCATCATCGTGACCACCTACACCGACGGCAGCACCAGCACCGTCAAGGTCATCAAGTGATGTAAAACCATCATTTAAGTAAAAGGCGACCTCACATCGAGGTCGCTTTTCTTTTGCCCATGCAGCAGTCTTTAATCATTTCATTTTGAGACAGTGCGATAAGTATCATCTTCAAGGTGCTCAACGTAGCCCTCATCTACAAGAAAGGACAGCATCGACAACACCTCGTCACGGGGAAATGACAGGGTGTTGAGAAATTCCTCAAGCCGGCGCGGACGCAGCCCTGCCATGTAGAGGATTCCTTCCTGGACATCGGTCGGTGCATGGTCACCACGCTTGCGGCGGTCAATACACAGGTCGCAATGGTCGCACTCATCAGCCTTCGTCTCGCCGAAGTAGCTCAGCAGCATCATCTCGCGGCAGCCTGTCTCACTATAGGCATAGTTGATCGTCGCCTCGATGCGGTCGGTCATGCGCTGGCGCAGGTCCTCATAAACGGTTCGCGGGATAAGAACATGCTTGGGTTCCTCACGGGAGGTCGTGTAAATAATATAAGGTGTTCGCTTGCGGGGCACATAGTGCAGGATGTGCATGCGCGTGAGCTCCAGCAGGGAGTTATAGATGGTTTCTTGATTGAGTCCTGTCCTGAAGGCGATTACATCCTCGTTGATGAAGACATAGTCGGCAAACAAGCCCGTGTAAAGCCGCAGGATGGCCTGCAGCACCTGGTCGGCTCCAGGGGTGACAGTCTCGAGGTCATAGAGCTCTTCCTTGCGGGCAAGGATCATCACACGGGACTGGGTCTCGATTTCCTCGACAAACTCGATATAACCCGCCTGGGTCAAGATTTTCAAGGCATTGTGAGTGGGAAGCACCGGCAGGTCAAACGTGCGGCAGAACAAGTTGAAGTTGAAGTCAAACATCTGCTGGTAACCCTCACCCAGGCTCACACCCAAGAAGTTGCCCACACGCTCATAGACACTGCGAATATAGTCCTTTTCAGGAAATGCCTCGGTCACATGACGGTGCAGGATGCGCTGGTCGGTGTGCTTGACCAGCAACACAGCGTAGGAGCGCTTGCCGTCACGGCCTGCCCTACCCGCCTCTTGATAGTACTCCTCCAGCGAGTTAGGGACATCGACATGGACAACCAGGCGAACGTCAGGCTTGTCAATGCCCATGCCAAATGCGTTGGTCGCCACCATGACACGGCACTCATCGTTTGTCCACTTGTTCTGCTTGTCCTCCTTGTCCTCAACATAAAGCCCTGCATGATAGTAGTCGGCATGGATGCCTGCACGATTGAGCTCGTCACAGATTTGCTTGGTGCGCTTGCGAGAGCGCACATAGACGATTGCCGTCCCTGGCACCGAGCGCAGGATGTGGATGAGCTCTGTAACCTTTTCCTCGGTCGGACGTACGACATAGGAGAGATTGCTGCGGGCGAAGCTCATCGTGAACACATTAGGCTCCTTGAAGTTGAGGCACCGCTGAATGTCCTCAACGACAACAGGGGTGGCTGTCGCTGTCAAGGCCAACACGGGTACCGAGGGGAATAGCTTGCGCACTTGGGCAATGCGCAGGAACGATGGGCGGAAGTCATAGCCCCACTGCGAGATGCAATGTGCCTCGTCAACGACAATTAAGCGGACAGGCATCTGCCGCAGGCGCTCCAAGAAGGACTGCGACTGCAGGCGCTCGGGTGAGACATAGAGGAACTTGCAATTGCCGTAGAGGCACTTCTCATAGGTTCTGTTGACTTCAGCCCGCGACAAGCCGGCATAGAGATAGGTCGCCTTGATGTTCAGAGCCAGCAGACGGTCAACCTGATCCTTCATCAGCGAGATGATGGGTGTGACAACAAGGGCCATTCCATCGATGGCCATCGTGGGAACCTGGAAAGTGAGTGACTTGCCGCCACCTGTCGGCATCAAGCCTAGCGTGTCGCGGCCATCAAGGACCGATTCAATAATTTCTTGCTGCAGCGGCCTGAAGGCATCATAACCCCAATACTTCTTGAGGACATCAAGAATTGGCTTGGGCTGGCTCGGCATCATCGTGCAGTTTAATGGCCTTCACCATCAATTGAACCGAGGTGCTCATGCGATGGCGGGTCTCCTCGATTGTGTAACAGATGTCGATGGGCTTGCCGGCCTTGAGAGGCTCAAAATACTGAGCCATGCCAAAGGCGATGGCATTCATCACCTTATTGCCCTGCTCGTCCACAAGGTCGAGCTTAATGTGCTCCATCTTCTTGCCGACCACCTTACTCGTGCCCTGGTCATATACCTTGCGGGTGATAAACACAGGTTTGCTGTTGCCCGGGCCATAGGGGTTAAACATGCGCAGGTAGCGCAGCAAGGCCCCATTAATATCGCTGAACTTGATCTCGCAGTCGATGTCCATGGCCGGAGTGACCTGACCATCCTCGATGTGCTCCTCCACATACTCAGTGAGACGGCGACGGAACTCGGGAATATTCTCCTCCTTGATCGACAGGCCCACAGCATTGGTGTGACCACCGAAGGTCTCCAGCAGATCGCGGCACGACTTGATGGCCGTGTATACGTCAAATCCACGCACCGAACGCGACGAGCCCGTGGCGATGCCGTCGGCATAGTAGGTCAAGACAACCGAGGGGCGGAAGTAGAGCTCGGCCAGTCGTGCTGCAACAATGCCGATGACACCCTTGTGCCAGTTGCGGTCATAGATGACGATGGGCTTCTTGCCGTCAAGCACCTGGGCATGACGGTCAATGATCTCGTTGGCCTCGACGGTGACCTGGCTATCAAGTTCCTTGCGGTTACTGTTATACTGGTCGATGCGCTTAGAAATCTCCATAGCACTCTGCATGTTGCGTGAAACCAGTAGCTCGACCGACTCCTGACCCGACTCCATGCGTCCCGAGGCGTTGATGCGCGGGCCGATCTTGAAAATAATGTCGTTAATCGTGAGCTCGTGACGGTTGAGGCCGCAAGTGCGGATGATGCTGCGCAACCCGACGTTGGGATTGTTGTTCAGACGGCGCAGGCCGTAGAACATCATCACTCGGTTCTCGCCGGTGAGGGGTACAATGTCGGCGGCAATGCTCACGGCCACGAGGTCAAGCATCGCATCGAGATTGTACATTGTTCCCAAGCCGTTACTCTTGGAGAAGGCCTGCATGAACTTAAAGCCCACGCCACAGCCCGACAGTCCCTTATAAGGATAGGTGTCGTCAACCAGCTTGGGATTAAGGATTGCAGACGCATCGGGCAAGATATCATCGGGGACATGATGGTCACACACAATGAAGTCTATACCCTTCTCCTTGGCATAGGCAATCTCCTCAACTGCCTTGATACCGCAGTCGAGCACAATGATGAGACTCACTCCGATCGATTCGGCATAGTCAATGCTCTGCAACGAGATACCATACCCGTCGTCATCACGTGTCGGGATATAGTACACCAGATCGGAGTAAATGTTCTGAAGATACTTATAGACGAGCGCTACTGCCGTGGTACCATCCACGTCGTAGTCGCCGTACACCATGATCTTCTCTTTGGCCCCTAACGCCCGGTTTAAGCGAGACACTGCCTTGTCCATGTTCTTCATCAAGAACGGATCGTGCAGCTGCTGGAGCGAGGGGTAGAGGAAGTCGTGGACCGCATCCGCGTCTTTCAAGCCCCTGAGCACCAACAACCGAGCGATGGCGGGACAGTTGGGGAACTGGGCCACCAGCTGCTCCTCGGCAATGCGTTCGTCGGATGTTAGAGGTAAGTAATTCCATTTACTTATCATTTATGTTATTCTTTTTTGTGTGCAATAACAGGGGCTCACCGCAATGCAGCGACGAGCTAGTGGAGTGAGGTATATATGTCACTGGGAACCAATCGTTTGGATTACCGATTTTTAAAAAGCTGCCGACGATAGGCTGCCACCAGAATCCTTTATTCCCAATTTATAGCCACAAAATTACTGCAATTGACACATTATTCAAAGAAAATAAAGCATAAAATTTGAAGGGCTTTACGCATTTTAGGGAAATTTAACAACCTGCTGAACTATTGCAACTATCCACCGAATCATCTGCCGAAAAATCTCACGCCAAATCGCCAAGGCGCTAAGATACTATTTATAAGGCGTTTACTTTGCATCCTCTTGGTATTCATTTCTTTCTTGATAATGATACGCGACTCGCAGAATTCTTATTGAATACAAAAGATAAATAGCTAAAATCATGGTATAAAGCAAATTGCTATCTAATACATTAAGTAACAGTTTAAGGTTTAGTGCCTATTAGCCAAAGATTAGCTTCAACATGGACAACTGACATCAACATCAGGGAGCCCCACCCTCCACAGCAATAGCGCAAAAAAAAATCGCCAACCAGCATGCCAGTTAGCGATCTTTCTAGAGGTCACTAGCGGATTCGAACCGCTGTACCCGGTTTTGCAGACCGGTGACTAAACCACTCATCCAAGCGACCCTTAGTGATTTTGCGGTGCAAATTTACTGCGACTTTTTGACCTGTGCAACTTTATCGGCACATTTTTTTGCGGAATTTTTCTCCGCTTTCCTGCAAACATCTTGTAACTTGCATCCAACACAGGCAGTTAGCACTGTTTCCTCATTCCTGGCAGCTTTGACAATACTCCTCACCACGGCAAATACCGCAGCCGTCACAATAATGCCTGCGAGCACATATTGAATGATAACACACATCTGAAACCAACAATTCTATGCGTTTTTAAAATTCTTTTTCAACAGACGGGACAACTTGGCTGGAGTCAAGTCTGCAGGATATTCAGTGAATGGCAGCACCGTGTGGCAGCCGTTCCTGTACTCACTGCAGCCATAGGCAGTCTTGCCCTTGAGTAGATGACCCTTGCCACACACAGGACACGGGATTTCCTCAATGCTCTTGAGACGGGGAGCACGGGGTTTCTTGGGCTTATCGGCCCCACCCGATGCCGATGGGGACTTGGGCTTGGCGGGCTTGCCCTGTTCAACAGCGATGGCTCCGCCCGTGTTGTCGCGCAGCACATTGAGGACAATCTTGGCAATCATCTGCTTCAGTTCACTGATGAACTGCGCTGCGCTGTATTCGCCACGTTCGATTTCTCGCAATTTCTTCTCCCACAGCCCAGTGAGTGCAGCACTCTTGAGTAAAGGTTCATGTATCGTATCTATCAACTGGATGCCCGCGAGTGTGGGAGCAAGGCTCTTGCGCTCCTTGCGGATGTAGCGGCGCTTGAACAGGGTCTCGATGATAGCGGCACGCGTCGAAGGCCGTCCGATGCCGTTCTCCTTCATCGCGTCGCGCAGTTCCTCGTCATCGACAGTCTTTCCTGCTGTTTCCATCGCCCGCAGCAGCGTACCCTCGGTATAGGGTTTTGGAGGCTGTGTCGTACGCTTCAACACCGATGGTTCATGAGGGCCGCTCTCACCTTTCTCGAAGTGCGGCATCACGCCATTGTCCTCATCATCAGCCTTTTCCTTCTTATCGTCATCGCCGTTCTTGTCTCCTGGCTTGTTATAGAGATCCCGCCAGCCAGCCTTGAGGATCTCCTTTCCCGTGGCCTTGAAGCCATAGTCGCCCACCTGGGCCATGACGGTTGTCGTGTTGAACTCACAGTCAGGGCAAAACGCGGCGATAAAACGGATGGCGATCAAGTGATAGACACGCTTTTCCTCGGGTGTCATGGCCACTGTCGCCGGGTTGACATTGGTGGGAATAATGGCATGGTGGTCGGTCACCTTGCTGTTGTCAAACACCTTTTTGCTCTTCGGCAACTTACTGAGTGAGAGAATGG
Source organism: Muribaculaceae bacterium (assembly GCA_017453505.1). GTDB lineage: Bacteria > Bacteroidota > Bacteroidia > Bacteroidales > Muribaculaceae > Sodaliphilus. Next base: position 2,161 of record JAFTEU010000041.1, on the reverse strand, counting down.
GAGCCGTCAGGTTGGCATAGGGAGCCATCGCCTGCATGATACCCGGCACCTGGGGATAGATGTCATCGCTCAGGTAGGTGGTGTCCACGCGCGGATAGGTCGTCGCCTTTTTTTCATAGAGTGACTGGATGTGCCGCAAGGCTTCGTCGGCCGACATGCCGAACTTCTTGTTACACTCCACCTGCAGGCTCGTCAAGTCAAACAGACGAGGGGGTGCCTCTCGACCCTTCTTGGTCTCGACCGAGGTCACCGTGAGTGGCAATTGCTTGATCTGCTCGACGATGTCACTGGCCTCGCCTTCGGTCTTGAAGCGGCCTCTAGTGCTGTTGAAGGCCACACCACGGTAGCGCGTCTTCAACTCCCAGTAGTTCTCGGGAACAAAGTTATCGATTTCGCGTTGCCGAGCGACGATCATGGCAAGTGTGGGAGTCTGCACACGGCCCACCGAGAGCACATCACGCGAACGCGAGTATTTCAACGTGTACAGGCGTGTGGCATTCATGCCCAGGACCCAATCACCGATGGCACGTGAGAGGCCTGCATAATACAGGTTGTCAAAGTCACTGGAATCCTTCAGCTCCTCAAAGCCCTTGCGGATGCTTTCATCGGTCAGCGACGAGATCCAGAGGCGCTTGACAGGTTTGTTGCACTCGGCCTTCTGATACACCCAGCGCTGGATAAGTTCCCCCTCTTGGCCGGCATCACCGCAGTTGATGACCTCATCGGCACCGGCAATCAGCCCCTTGATGACATTAAACTGACGCTTGATACCTTCATCGTCTTTCAGCTTAATGCCAAAGCGTTGCGGTATCATCGGCAACTGACCCAGACTCCACCATTTCCACTGGTCGGTGTAGTCGTTGGGCTCCTTGAGTTCACACAGGTGGCCGAAGGTCCACGTCACCTGATAGCCATTGCCCTCAAAGTAGCCTTCATGCCTGTCATTGGCACCAAGCAGTCGGGCAATGTCACGTGCCACACTGGGTTTCTCAGTAACGCAAACCTTCATTGAATCAATAACTAATAGTGATTACAGATGTTTAAAGTATTACTCTAGAAAGCACATTTCTACTCACCGAGTTTCTGTGATTTAGCCTCATTCCATAGCTCATCCATCTCGTCAAGGGTCAATTCGTTGACATGACGGCCTTGCTCGTTGGCCTTCTGCTCGATGTAATTGAAGCGGGCTATGAACTTGCGGTTTGTTCGCTCCAGGGCGTTATCGGGACGCACGTCATAGAGACGGGCGGCATTCACCAGCGAGAAGAACAGATCGCCGAACTCTTTCTCACGGTCGGCCTCGCTGTTGCCACGCAACTCGGCCTCTACCTCGCTGAGTTCCTCCTTGACTTTGTCCCAGACATCTTCCTTCTGCTGCCAGTCAAAGCCCACATTGGCGGCCTTCTCTTGAACTCGCTCGGCCTTGATGAGCGATGGCAGGCTGCGGGGCACTCCGCTGAGCACCATCTTGTTACCGCCCTTCTCCTTCATCTTGAGCACTTCCCAATTCTGGAGCACCTGGGCTGCGGTGTCGGCCTTTTCCTCGCCGAAGACGTGCGGATGACGGTAAACCAGCTTCTCGCACAGGGCATCACACACGTCAGCGATGTCAAACCGACCCTTCTCGTCACCGATTTTAGCATAAAAGACGATATGCAACAGCACGTCGCCCAGCTCCTTACGGATTTTATCGTCATCCTCGCCCATGATGGCATCGGCGAGTTCCATGGTTTCCTCAATGGTGTTGGGGCGCAGGCTCTCGTTGGTCTGCTTGCGGTCCCAGGGGCACTTCACGCGCAGCTCGTCCAGGATGTCGAGCAGCCGGCCGAAGGACTCCAATTTCTTCTCTCTACTGTTGTTAGGCATTGGGTTGATTGAATTAAATGATTTCTAAACGGCAAAAATAAGCATTTTTTTTCATATTCTGCCCGAGCTAACAGCGTTTTTCCTGGAGAGCCGTCATTTTTCCGTTAAGGGGACTTCTATAAATTAGCTTGACATGAATTTTGATTTATTTTTGAGTAGATTTTGTTTTAGCTTTGCTGGAGCATAGCGAGCTATGGTCCAAGAAGATAAGACAAAATATGCCAAAAAGAAACAAAACTTGAGCAAATCGAATGCAAAGCCAAGCTCGCTTGAGCTTTGCTGAGATGCCGCCAAG